>WTCI01000273.1 GCA_013138655.1 Desulfuromonadaceae bacterium
TGCCCTCGAACAGCCGATTTCTCGCTACGGCTCGTATTCTCGGACAGCCTCCTAGGTGAGAATATGCAGCCGGAGGTACATGACTCGTCGATCCGCCTTATTTGACCCCCTTGATGACGACGAAGGCGCCTTCGCCAAAACCGTCCCGGATCGTGCCTTGTGGTGTGTCGGGAATCAGGGTCTGTTTGCTGTTGAGGTCGGTAAATCCAGCTTCTTTCAGAGAGTGCAAGAGCTCTTGCGTCGAGAAGAAGGTCGCTTCCTGGTAGAATTTACTTTTCTCGCGATTCGCTTCGTATTGTGCGCCCATTTCACTGTCCCTATCGACAAATCCAACAAGGAGACAGCCGCCCGGCTGCAAAACCCTGAGTGCCTCCTGGAAGGTTTTCAGGACGTCATCGACAAAGCAGATGGTCGTGACCAGCAAGACAAATTCAAAGCTGTTGTCTGCAAAAGGTAAGGCTTCGGCCACACCGGGATGCACCTCGATGCCCAACCGTCTCGCCTTTTCTGCCATCTGTTCACAGGGCTCAACACCGAGTTTTATTCCCAGAGGTTCGGCAAATTTACCTGAGCCGATGCCGACTTCCAACCCCTTGTCGGTTGATTCCGGCAGCATTTGCCGAACGATTTTAAGCTCGGCGGCATAGAGATCGGAGTTGATGACGAACCACTCGTCATAAGCATCACTGTGGGTTTTAAAGGCGGTTATTTTCGGCATGGGATTCTCTCGAAAGTTTGTTGCCGCAAAACGTCACAAGATTCCATCCAGGTAGGCCGCTATATCGGTTCGAATCGGCATAAAATAGATGTTACTTCCATTGTCCCTGGCAAATTGTAAGGCCCTTTTAGCGAAGTTGCGATTCCATTCCAGGGTTGGTGCAAAGTCAGGAGGGAAAATGGCGTTATTCTTGTTTTCCCAGTAATTCCGGCTGTTCTCAGTCAAAACCGGAGAAATCCCCCAGTAAACCGTGCAATCCTGCAAGAATCCCTGATAGATTTCCATCAAGCGCAGGTCGAAAAAAGGCTGAGTAAAAATGGCCTCGGCACCGGCATCCTGCTTGGCTCGGATGTAGTCGATTTCTTCTTTAATGCCGCTGCGATAGGGATCCATCCCGGCATAAACTTTCACCTGCGGCAGTTCCCGTTTCAGGCGGCGGATCATTTCCAGGCAGCTGGTGCGGTAGCACTTGCGAGCCATATCTTGCGGCGGATCGCCGGTTATCACCAGGACCGCTTCGATTTCAGCTTCGGTCAGTTCTGTTTTGATCTGCAACGGCTTGTTGGGGTCAAAATCGATGGCCCGCAGGTGGGGAATGGTTTTTGGGAAAAATTGTCCGGCGATGGCACAGCCTTGCCAGCTGCGCAGACGGAAACGGAGGATATCAGGAATATTGATACGCTGCACACTAGGGAAACGTTCATGCACCAACTGAAGTTCCCTGGTTAAGGATGCTTTACTTCTTGGCACAAGTTCAATCGAAATTTCAGACATTTAACAACCTTTGTTTAGAATTTACTTGATCTCTTTTTCGCTGATGATCTGGGCGCTGAAAATATAAATTTCAGCATCTGCCGATTGCCAGGTATCTTTGGGCAACCCGGCCTTCAGACAGGTCTGCTGGAGAAAGGTTATGCGATCCCAGTTGTGCTCAGTGGCCACTTGCGGCAGTAAAACTCCGCGGCTGAAATTCTTCTCAATATAAAGACCATGCACACCGACTTCGATCTGTTCAATGTCGTCAATCTTTTCCAGGGGAGAGAGAACGGAAATTTCCAGTGAAAAATTATCCAGTTCATTCTCTTCCATAGGATGAAAGCGGGGATCTTTACTCGCTGCAGCGATGGCCATTTCGGCAACTTCCTGGTAGAGCGGTTTTTTACTCTGAAAGTTGCCGATACAGCCACGGAGTTGCTGGTTCTGCCTTATGGTGACAAAACAACCGGATCGTTCGTTCAGGTCTTTTTCCTCGCGTGGTTCCGGTTGGTACGGTGCTTTATTCACCAGATTGGTGATGGCATCGCGCGCGATGGTGAGCAGAAGTGATGCATCTTTATCTGAAAGCATCTGAATCTCCCGTTGATTTGTATCCATCATGATTGATGGATACGCAAAAAGTCATGAGATGGCTAAGCAAAAATTTCGACCTACAAGGCGTAGTGGTTTTTCAGGGGTGAAGGCATACATATGGTATGTCGAGGTCCTGAAAAAACGCTGTAACGCAGTAGGTCGGACTTTTTGCGACGCCATCATGATTGTCAGTTCGTGGCCTGTTCATTTATGATGGTCTCGCAAAAAAGAATACGCTGGCTAAGCCATCATTTATAGTGTCTGAAGTTGTCGTACGCAACCTAATTTCCACAAAATCGTCAATTCGGGCATAATGGAAAAAAGCAGAGGCTCTTTTGTTTCCGGCGACTCAGGAGGGAATACGTGAAAAAAATTGCATTTAAGTTTGCCCTGTTCGTGATCTTTATCGCCCTTGCAGGCTGTGCCATCAATCCGGTCACCGGTCGGAAAGAATTGGCGTTGATGAATATCACGCCTGCCCAGGAAATTCAGATGGGCAAGAAATCCTTCGGTCCGGCGATGCAAAGTATGGGCGGGATCTATGCTGATGAGGTGCTGAATGCCTATGTTGACCGCGTGGGAAAACGGGTCGCCCGTTACAGCCATCGGCCTGAACTTGAATACACCTTCCAGGTTGTCAACGATTCAGCTCCGAATGCCTTTGCTCTGCCGGGCTGTTTTATCGCGATTTCTCGCGGGCTGCTGGTGAATCTTGAAAACGAGGCTCAGTTGGCGGCGGTGCTGGGCCATGAAATCGGTCATGTCACCGCTCGGCACAGTGTTCAGGGAATACAGCGCAGTACGCTGTTGTCTGCAACAGTCGGTCTTTTAGGTACTGTTGCGGGAGAAGGGTACGGAGAACTGACCACGCAGGTTGGTGGGGTGGCCGCTAACCTGGTTAATAAACGTTACAGCCGGGAGCAGGAGAGTGAAGCGGATCAATTGGGCATTGATTACATGACGCAGGCCGGTTATGCGCCGCAGGGAGCGATTGAGCTGCAGGAGATCTTTTACCGGAAAATTGAAGGGGGGCAGAACCCGGACTGGCTCAGCGGCCTGTTTCGCAGTCATCCCTTTTCCAAAGAGCGGCTTGAAGCCAACCGGAATTACGTCAGGTCAAGATACGCGGGCGGTCGATCCGGCTACGGCTTGGATCGCAAAAGCTACCGGCAGGCGATTGCGCCTTTGCTGAAAACGCAAGAGGCTTATGCGCTTTTCGATCAGGCCTGTAAGCAAGAAGCCGCAGGGACGATCGATGCGGCGATTGCAACCTACCATAAAGCGATGCAGAAAGCTCCTGAGCAGGGGTTGTTGCTGTCGGGTTTGGGGATGGCCTATCTGCGTAACGAAGACCTGATCCCGGCGCGACGTTATCTGCTGAAAGCGGTTGCGGCAGACGGGAGCTACTATCAGTCGCGAATGGGATTGGGATACACCTACCTGATGAATAAAGAGCCGAAAATGGCTG
This sequence comes from Desulfuromonadaceae bacterium, assembly GCA_013138655.1. Taxonomy (GTDB): domain Bacteria; phylum Desulfobacterota; class Desulfuromonadia; order Desulfuromonadales; family Geopsychrobacteraceae; genus Malonomonas. Next base: position 3,537 of record WTCI01000273.1, read on the forward strand.
CTGACCACTTACGGGTTTCTCTCGATCTGGCTGCCACGATCGAGGCTGCCTATCTGTTCGGTGAAGCGGAAGAAGCTCAGGGCCATTTTGTCAAGGCACGTGAACTTTATCAGGCGGTGTCTGAAGCAGATAAAAACGGCAAGCTGGGTAGGGCTGCCGCTGCGAAGCTAAAAAGGCTTGGAAAATGAGTGGCCGCGAATGGCAATGGCCCTTGGAAAAAGGTGAAAATCTTCTCTGGCAGGGGCGACCGGCTCCCCGCTGTTTTACCTTTAAGAATTGGAAATTGGCGGGAATCGGGATAGTTCTATTTCTGGCCAGCAGCTTCTGGTTGATGCTGTCGATACAACTGGTTCGGTCGGACAATCATTCCTGGTGGCTGGTTATGATACCGCTGCCGCTGGTCGTTCTGTCCTTATGCATCGGTCCTGGACAACTGCTCTGGGCACGTTGGCGGTGGGAGCAGGTCTATTACGCGTTATCTGACCAGAGGTTGTTTGTCAGGATCGGTTCACGCAAAGAAAACTTGTCAGCCTATCCCTTAGCGGCGATCCGGAATTGGCAGCAGCAGCGGTTCGGGCCACAACTGGCCAGTGTCCGAATTCATTTTACAGCGCAGAAACCGGTGGTGCTGGATTGTCTGGAACAGCCGCAGATTTTACTGAATCATTTTGGCAGCATTGTGCAGCAGCAAGAACCAGCCGGGGAATCTGTTTGACTTGCCCGGAATCCTGTCGTTATGATGCGCCGAATTTTTCATCAACATGAGAACGGGTTATAACGAAGTATGAAGAAAGCTTTTTACCTGGAAACATTCGGCTGTCAGATGAATGTGGTCGATTCTGAACAGATTGTTGATTTATTGTGTGGAATTGGATACTCCCAGGTCGATTCAGCCGAGAAAGCCGATCTGCTGTTGTTAAACACCTGTTCGGTTCGCGATAAAGCCGAACGGAAGGTTTACGGCCATCTTGGCCGTTTCAAGCCGATCAAGGATCAGCGGCCCGATCTGATGATCGGCGTAGGCGGATGCGTCGCTCAGCAGGAAGGGGAGAGGATGCTGAAAAAAGTCCCTTACCTTGATCTGGTGTTCGGGACGCACAATATTCATCGTCTGCCGGAGCTGGTTCAGCAGGTTGAGGAAAAACGACAGCGTGGCAGCGTGACGGAATTTCTTGATCGGGAGACGCGCCTCAACCTGTTTCCGCAGCGCAGTGTGCGTGATGCGGTGACCCGTTTTGTTACGGTGATGCAGGGGTGCGATAATTTTTGTTCCTACTGCATCGTCCCCTATGTTCGCGGCCGTGAAATCAGCCGTTCCAGTGCGGAGATTATCACCGAAATTGAGGGGCTGGTCGCACAAGGGGTACGCGAGGTGACCTTGCTGGGACAGAATGTCAACTCCTACGGTCTGAAAGAACGGGAGATTTCGTTTGCCCGGTTGCTGCACCGGGTGAATGCGGTCGAGGGTTTGAAACGACTGCGCTTTGCGACTTCCCACCCCAAGGATATGACCGACGAACTGATCGATTGTTTCGGTCAACTGGACAAGCTTTGTAAACATATTCATCTGCCGGTGCAGAGCGGCTCCGATCTGATCCTCAAAACGATGAATCGCGGCTACACGGCAGCCGATTATTTGCGTAAGGTCGAACGGCTGAAGAGCGTCTGCCCCGAAATCCGTTTGACCACCGACATTATCGTCGGTTTTCCGCAGGAGAGCGAGGCGGA
>WTCI01000346.1 GCA_013138655.1 Desulfuromonadaceae bacterium
TCGAGGACATCATTAATCAGTGCCAGCAAGTCTTCACCCGACTTTTGCACGGTCGTCGTCAACATCTGTTGCTGCTCGCTCAGCGTTGTCCTGAACAATAATTCATTCATGCCGAGAACGCCGATCAAAGGGGTCCGCAATTCATGGGTAATATTGGCCAGAAATTGCGACTTAGCTTCGTTGGCGGCCTCCGCTTGCCGTTTGGCGATCTCCAGAACGGCGATTGCCGAGCGCAACGCATCGGTTCGCTGAGCAACCGTCTGTTCCAGAGATTCCTGATGTTGTACCAACTCATGCCGGTGGTGTTCAATCTGCTCGAGCATCCGGTTAAACCCGTCCACCAGCAGACCGATCTCGTCCTGTCCGTGTTTTTCTACCCGAACCGAATAGTCGCTCTGCTGCGAGATTGTTGCCATGGCTTCTACCAGTTTCAATATTGGATCAGAGACCGGTCGTTGCAGTTTCCCGGCCAGACACCATGAACAGCCCAGCAATACGGCCTGAGCAATTAAAACAACCAGAAGAACCCCGGACAACCGAGCATAAAGATGTTGCAAATCACTGAGCAGGTAAATTGTCCCGACCTGTCGTCCATCATGCTGTATCGGCATAAAAAGACTGAAATACCGCCAGTTAAAACTCATCTGCTTCTGGTCAAGTTGCGCCCAGAACAGTTCATCCGGATTTGGAAAATCCAACGGAATCATTTGCAATAAAAACTGCGCATCGGAACGATCGAGATATTCGGCAACCGGAGTCCCCTCCCAATCGAACAGGTAAGCGGCACGAACATTGTGTTGGGAACTCAATGAGGCAAGAATACTTTCTGCCTGGTCAAAGCGATTGGTCAACAACAACCTTTTGCTGTTTGCACTTAACGTGTTAGCCAGGGTGGATATTTCTTGTTCCAGGGAGGTACGTGAGGAATAGATTTCAACCGCCACAAAAAAACTGCCGAGTAACAGCAGAATCAACATGCTGGTCAGCATGATAACGGCCGTCAATTTATGCCGGATCGACATATTTTTAAAGGAAATATTCACAACCCAAAACCCTGCTGGATAAGATTGTTTCAGACTAGCAACTATTGCCTCTGAATTGAAGTAAAAGCTGGATTACTCAAACGCTTACACAATGAAACATTGAAAAAAGCAGCAACCTGAATTAGAGTAGCGAACCTTTGTACAACCGCCTGCAAACAGTCAGGAAGGACACTTATAGATGAACCCGATTAATCTACCGACAGAACGTCAAGTTGGCCATTTGACTCTGCTCCGTCAAGGGCGCAAGCTGTCATTGAAAGAATATAACGCCCTGACAACAACGGAACAGCTGGAGATGATCCGTCAGGCCCATGGCAAACAGAAATATGATCTCATCATCAACTCGGATTACGCCGAAACACTGACGCCGCAACTGCACCCCCAGGAACTTTATCTCACGGTCAATGAACTGGGAGCCGAATATGCCATTGAACTGCTCATGCTCGCCAGCCCCGAGCAGATCATCACCCTGCTTGATCTCGATTGTTGGAACCGGGACAGTCTCAGTGAGGTTCTCTCTCTGCATTGGCTCGAATTGCTGTTGAACACCGGAGAAAAGCAAGTCTGCCGACTGTCGAAAAAGATCGGGTCGGAGATTTGGGCCCTGTTTCTAAAAAAACATCTGACCATTATACGCGGATTGGAAGCCTATGATGACGATGATGCCGACAATGCCAGGCGACTCGAATCAATTTATGATATCGAATATGCCAGTGAGAATGCCGCGAAAATCATTGGCGCGATCTTGCAGATTATCTGGCGGCATGATCAGGAAACCTATCTGCTGATCATGGAAACAATCCGCAGCGAAAACCTCTCTCTTCTTGAAGAAGAGGTTTTTCAGGCCCGCAACAAGCGGATGCTCGACCTTGGGCTTATCCCGTCGGTAGAAGCCAGGAGCATTTATAACTATATCGATCCCGCACATTTTATCACCGGCGGCAAGAAAAACTTCAAAATCGAAGCGGAGGGATTGCCACACCCGGGAGCACTGCTCGCGCGTGCCGAACCGGACAACCTGCTGGCCGAAGTTCTGACCGCAAACCTCGATCACGATCTGGCCAGTGAACTCTGTCTGCTGGTCAATCGCAAAATGAGTGCTGATGCGACAGATCTTTCTTCGATCAATGACGTAACCGAATCTCTGCAGTCAATTTACGACACCCTTAACCTATCCCTGGAATATCTGGCGGGTGAAAACCCGGCAAAGGCTGAAGAAGTTTTTCAGCAGACCTACCTGCTGAACCTCTTCCAACTCGGCCACAGTTTGATTCGCCAACGTCAGCAGGAGGCAGAAAAAATCCTGCAGAGTCCGATCGGCCCCTTTCTCGATTACCCGGAGCAGCTATTTGTCGATTCTTTGTTGCAGCAGCCTGCCTGCTTCTACAGCGCAGCCGGCGATGATCACCCAAGCCGGCTGCAGCCGTTGACAACCATGAAAACATTAAAGATGGTTGATCAACGTCTATCTCAACTGGCGTCATTACAAACGCTTTTCTGTGAAATGCTGCCCTTTTCACTGCCCGAAGAGACCGATCTTTCTGCGGAGGTCCCCACGCTTTCGATACTTTTCCTGA
>WTCI01000237.1 GCA_013138655.1 Desulfuromonadaceae bacterium
CGATTCTCCGGCCAGGAGCTTCGGAGCCAGGTGATCCATGGCCAGAGCTTGCAGGGTGCGTGGCGCACCGAGCATTGAACCGACGGCAGAGGAGAAAATTGCCCCGCAGAGGCCCGGCAAAATCAGCCAGGGGCCGAAGATGGAAATCTGCGTCCAGATTAAAGGTTCGTTACGCAGAGTCGTGGGGTCGGCACCGAGAATGAGCGCGAAGGGGGTGACCAGGTAGATGGCAAAGCCGATGAGGACTGCCCACAAGGTTCCTCGCGGGATAGCCCGGCGTGGTTCTGCCAGGTCACCGGAGAGGCTCAATCCGGCCATAATCCCGGTCACGGCCGGGAAGAAGACGGCAAAAACGGCCCAGAAACCGCTCGCTTCGAAGGGGAGAGGTGGGCTGCCCGCAGTGATGGTGTCGCCGAAAATCGCGCCCAGAAACAGCGCCATGAGTGACAGGACAATCAAGGCCATGATGGGGAGCTGGCTGCGCAAGGCAGTTCCGGCCCCACGAAAGGCGAGAGCTGCCACCAGAATGATGATGAGAAAAGCACTGGGCATTAACGGGGCTGCGGGCCAGATCAGGCGCAGTACTTCCGCTAAGCCGAAGGCATAAAGTGTCACCGAGAGGGCCTGTGAGAGGAACAGCGGCAGACCGATCGCTCCGCCGATTTCCAGGCCGAGGCTGCGAGAAATCATGAAATAGGCGCCCCCGACGCCAACCCGCGAGTTGGTGGCGACTGCCGAGAGGCACAGGGTCGTTATCAGGGTGAGGCTGTTTGCCAGAATGACGATCAGCAGAGTTTTCCATAAACCGACCTGGCCGACCACCCAGCCGAAGCGTAGATACATAATGACGCCGAGGATGGTCAGGATGGTCGGGGTGAAAACACCGATTAAGGGGCCGAGCTTATTGTTGGAAGGGAGAGGTTTTTTTTTGCCCTGGCGGGGAAAGAACATCCGCGTAACGCGTTGCATGAAAGGAGTTTGGTTAGAGTGCTTGCTCATGCCGATCTCCGGGACTCTTCGTTGTGGGGGAAGAAGTTGTTGTTTTATCTATGAACCTTTGATGAAGCGGTAGCCACGTCCACGCACGGTGAGAAAATGTCGTGGTTTGGCGGGATCCTGCTCAAAATATTTTCGCAGCCGGACAATGAAATTGTCGAGGGTGCGGGTTTCCGTGTCAGGAGCCATTCCCCAGACCGATTTGAGCAATTCCCCCCGGGTGATGAGCTTTCCCTCTTTGGCGAAAAACTGGCGGAGCATCTTGATCTCCAGATCGGTCAGTTGCAGCACCCCTTCGGTTGTCTCTGCCTGGTGATTGCTGAGATCAATGCGATTGCCGCCAAACTGGACAATATTGCTTTGAGCCAGCACCTGTTGCCAGTTTGTGCGACGTAACAAACCGGCGACCCGCAAGAGGAATTCTTTGAGGTTGAACGGTTTCGCCAGATAATCATCCGCGCCCTCGCTCAGTCCGGCAACCCGATCCTGCTCTTCACTGCGTGCTGTCAGCATTAGAATCGGTAACTGATTTCCGCGCTTACGCAGGCGCCGGCAAACCTCAAGGCCGTCGATTCCGGGCAGCATCAAGTCGAGGATCATCAAGGCGCAATTTTGTTCGTCCAGATGTTTCAGTGCGGCTTCGCCACTTTCCACATGAGTGACCTGGTACCCTTCTTCCTGCAGGTTATAGATCAGGCCCTGGGCGATATGCGGTTCGTCTTCAACCAACAGGATCGGCGCGCGCTCAGGCATCGGTCAGTTCCTTTTTTACCAAGGGGATCGTCAGATGGAAGGTGGTTCCGAAGCCGGTTCCGGCGCTTTCCAGCCAGACTTTGCCGCCATGTTGGTGGATAACATTACGCACGATGAAGAGACCGATGCCGCTGCCGCGGACAACCCGGTCAGCCCGGCGTATCCGGTAAAACATCTTGAAAACTTTTTTGCGGTACTTGCGGTCGATGCCCCGCCCCCGGTCGGAAAAACGCAGGTGGGCCATGCTGCCGTCTGTGGTCAGTTCGACCTTGACCGTTGGCGGACCGGTGGCATGGATGACCGCATTCTCCAGGAGGTTGCGCAGTACCGTTTCCAGACTTTCGAGCTCGAATTTTGCCATCAGGTCGGGCTCGATTTGCCAGCTCAACTTACCGTTTTCCGGGAATTCTTCCCGTTTACGTTGCAGGTAGTTCTCAATTGCTCCGGAGAGATTGCCGTATTGCAGGTTCCGCGAACTGCCCTTGTGCTCCAGTCGTCCGGCGGTCAGCAAGTTGTTGATCAGGTGGTTCATCCGTTTGGTGTCCCGCTGCATCAACTGTACGTATTGCTGCAGCTGTTGCGGGCTGGTCCGGCGCAGCTCGATGGTTTCCAGATGCAGTTGAATCGAAGCCATCGGAGATTTGAGCTCGTGGGTCATCTGGTTGATGAAATGACGCTGTGCCCGGTTGAGAGAGGCTTGGCGCCGCCAGTAAAGAAAAATGACATAGATGCCGACCAGGATGGCGACGAGCAGCAATATTCCTTCGGTGAGAATGAGCCAGTCGGTGGTGTCGGGAAGCCAGTCGGCCTGGTAGCGCGCGGCCAATTCTTTCAATTGCTGATGGCGACCGAGGAACCAGTAAATCCAGGAAACCAGCAGGATAATCCAGAGCAGCTGGATGCCGATAAAGGTGATCAACGGGTGAAAAATGCGGCGAAACAGTTTCATGCTTCCTTCTATGATGGTCTCGCAAAAAAGAATACGCTGGCTAAGCAAAAATTTCGACTTACTGCGATGCCATCTTCTATTACCACCGCTAACCGGGAGGAACAAGATAGATTTTACAGAAGTATTACATTAGGAAAAGCGATCAGTTGGTAAAATTCCGATTTCCGAAAGTACGAAAGTAACAGTGAGAAGAGGTTTTATGGTGGAAGGATTAACGATAGGCAGGCACAGTGTCCCCTTTCCCCTGATTCAGGGGGGGATGGGTGTACGTATCTCCGCTGCCCGGTTGGCGGGGAATGTTGCCCTCAACGGTGGTATCGGTCTGATTGCCGCTGCCGGGTTGGCGCTCGGAAGCGAGCATTTTGATGGTAAAAATTTCTTTGCGGCGGATAACCAGGCTTTGATCGATGAACTGCGCAAGGCGTACGAAATTGCCCCGGATGGGGTGATCGGCGTCAATTGTATGGTCGCTGTGAAAGATTTTGATGGTGTTGTCCGCGCGGCCTGCGAGGGGGGCGCCAAGCTGATTGTCAGTGGTGCCGGCCTGCCGATGACTCTCCCCGGATTGACTGCCGACTATCCCGATGTCGCTCTGGTGCCGATCGTTTCATCGATTAGGGCCGCCGAGTTAATTACCCGTAAATGGCATAAATCCTATAAACGTTTTCCCGATGCCATTGTTGTTGAAGACCCGGACACGGCCGGTGGCCATCTCGGTGAAAAGCCCGAGTTGATCGGGATCGGTCGGTATGATCAGTATGCAACAGTGCGTGGGGTGAAAAATTATCTTAAAGAAAAATGGCAACTGGAGGTGCCGGTCATCGCCGCAGGCGGTATCTGGGACCGGCAGGATCTGCAGTATGCTCTGGCGCAAGGTGCCGACGGGGTGCAGATGGGAACCCGGTTTGTGGTCACCGAAGAGTGTGATGCGGATGATGCCTTCAAGCAGGCTTATCTCGACTGTACCAAGGATGATATCGGGTTGATGATGAGTCCGGCCGGTTTGCCGGGGCGTGCGCTGATAAGAAATATTAAGCAGGTTCGGCAACATGATCTCGACCTGCATGTCCGCTGCCCGTCGGGGTGTTTGAAGAAATGTGCTTATCAAGCGAAGCAGGAGCGTTTCTGTATTGTCCGCGCCCTTGAGCGGTCCCGGTTGGGAGATATGGAAACCGGCCTGGTATTTTGTGGCAGCAATGCCTGGAAGGCGGATCGCATCACCACGGTCAAAGAGATTTTTGAAGAGCTTTTTCCTTTGGCAGAGCGGGCTGCTGTTTGAAATGAATCGTTGTTGAGCGCCACGACATCATTAACAAAAACCGGAGAACCGAATATCGGCTCTCCGGTTTTTGTTTTTCGGGACAATCAGAAGGGTGTCGGCAGATAAAAGTTACCTTTGCCAGTCGATCTTCTGTATAATCCTCGGATTCTGTTTTTTACAAACTTTTCCCAGGAGGCTGTCGGCCCGGATAGCCCGGCAGCCTCCTGGGAACGTTTTTTATCAGGAGGCTCTTGTATTGTCAGACAGCCTCCTAGGCAATATTCAAGGAGTCAGAATGAGTTCGAAGCAGGAAGAGTTTATCCCTAAATGGCTGGCCTGGGAGAGTACCCAACGCTGCAATCTCAACTGTGTGCATTGTCGTTGTTCCTCTGACATGCAGGCAGCCGAGGGGGATTTTACCACTGAAGAAGCTTTTCAATTGATTGATGATATCTGTGAAGTCAGTAAGCCGGTGATGGTTCTTTCCGGCGGTGAGCCGTTGTTGCGGGCCGATATTTTCGAAATTGCCGAATACGGAACCAGTCAGGGGTTGCGCATGTGCATGGCAACCAACGGCACCCTGATCACCGACGAAATCTGCGCCAAGATGAAGAAAGCCGACATCAAGATGGTTTCCCTCTCGCTGGATGGTTCAACGGCTGAAATTCACGACGATTTCCGCAGCAGCCCCGGGGCCTTTGCGGGAGCCCTCAATGGTGCCGAAGTGCTCAAGCGGAACGGTATCAAGTTTCTGATCAACTCCTCCTTTACCAAGCGCAACCAGCACGATATCGGGGCCACTTTCAAGCTTGCCAAGAACCTGGGCGCCACTGCCTGGTACATGTTTATGATCGTTCCGACCGGCCGTGGTGAAGAAATCATGAACGAGTTGATTTCTAAAGAGGACTACGAAGAGATTCTGGCCTGGCACTATGAACAGGAGAAAGACGAGGACGAGATCCTCATGCGGCCGACCTGTGCGCCACATTATTACCGGATTGTGCCGCAGATGGCCAAGGCCGAAGGGGTCGACTTCAAACGTCGGTCACTGACCTTTTCGACCGGAGGCGGCAAGGGGTGTATCGCCGCTCAGACCATCTGCCTGATCGATTGTTTCGGTAATCTCAAGCCCTGTTCCTACTTCCACTCTTCGGTCGGCAATGTCAAGCAGGTTAAATTTAAAGAACTCTGGTACAATTCCATGGTTTTCAACGACCTGCGCGATTTTTCGAAATACCAGGGCAAGTGCGGCGAGTGTGAATTCATCAATGTTTGCGGTGGCTGCCGGGCCCGGGCGGACGCGGTTTACGGGAATTATCTGGCTGAGGAGCCGTTCTGCAATTACATCCCGCAGCGGACGCTGAAGCGCATGCAAAAGGAAGCCGCCGAAAACGCGCCGAAAGAATGATGGTAGGGGCAGACCTGCGTGTCTGCCGTACCGATGATCATGTAGGGGCGCCGCTTGCTGCGCCCTGCCTGTGTCATCAAGAGAAGGGCGCGGCAAGCAGCGCCCCTACGCATAGAATTGAGCAGGAGGAATTCCATAGTGTCCACCGAATACAACTTTTTGAAAGCCTGCTGGTGTCAGCCGGTTGATCGTGTTCCTGTCTGGCTGATGCGCCAGGCCGGTCGTTACCTGAAAGAGTACAAAGCGGTTCGGGCCCAGGGGGGCGGAACCTTTCTTGACCTCTGCAAGAGTCCGGCCCGGGCAGCGGAAGTGACGATCCAGCCGATCGATATCCTAGATGTCGACGCGGCGATTCTCTTTTCCGATATCCTCACGCCGATCGAGCCGATGGGAATGAATCTCGATTTCGTCCCCGGTCCGGTGTTCGAAAAGCCGATCCGCACAGCGGCTGATGTCGATGCCCTGGTGGTGCCGGAGGATATGGCCGAAGCCGTCTCCTACGTGCCGGAGATCATCAAGCGATTGCGGGTGGCCTTCGAAGGGCGCGTGCCGCTGATCGGCTTCGGTGGTGCCCCCTTTACCCTGGCCTGTTACATGGTCGAAGGAAAGGGGTCCAAGGATTTTGCCAGTCTCAAGCAGATGATGTATTCCGACTTCCCACTTTACGATGCGCTGATGCAGAAGATCACCGAGATGGATCGGCGTTACCTGAATATGCAGATTGAGGCAGGTGCCCAGACGATCCAGATTTTCGATACCTGGGGTGGTTTGCTGGCACCGCACGATTTTGAACGTTACATCCTGCCTTACGTCAAGCAGTTGATTGATGGCCTCAACCGCGAGGGTGTCCCGATCATCTATTTCGTCAAGGGTAGTAGCGGCATGCTCGAACTGGTCAAGGAGGCGGGCAGCGACGTGATCGGCCTCGACTGGCATGTCAATCTCGGCAAGGCGCGTGATATCCTCGGGCCTGACATTGCTGTACAGGGGAACCTTGATCCGACCGTGCTCTATGCGCCGAAGGATTACATTGAAAAAGAGGTTCAGCGGATTCTCGACGAGAACGCTGAGCGTCCCGGCTTTATTTTCAATCTTGGCCATGGCATCCTGCCGACTGTACCACCGGAGAACGCCATCCATATGGTGGAGTGTGTGCACAGGCTCAGCCAAAAGTAGAATCTGTAGGGGCGATCCTCGTGATCGCCCTTTTGGGCTCAATAGACAGTGTGGGCGAATATAAGATTCGCCCCTACGCGAAAATCGGCGGGGGACGGAATTTATTTCTGTCCCCTTCTTTTTGAGGATCGTACATCATGCCCGATACTAAACCGACTGCCTTGATTCTGCTCAATATGGGTGGCCCCGACTCTCTTGAAGCGGTTGAGCCATTTCTCTATAACCTGTTTTCCGATCGGGAACTGATTCAGTTGCCGGCCGGGGGGCTTTTGCAGAAGCCCTTTGCCAGGCTAATCTCTCATTTTCGGGCCAAGAAGGTCGTGGAAAAGTATCGAATTATTGGTGGTAAGTCCCCGCTTCTGGAATGGACGCAGAAACAGGCGACCGGAATTGCCGGGCGACTGGATAACGTTCAGCCCTATGTGATGATGCGTTATTGGGATCCGCGTGCCGAAGCGGTGCTGGCTGAGATCAAACAGGCGGGGATCGAAAAAGCGCTGGTGCTTTCCATGTATCCACACTACACCGGGGCCACCACAGGCAGCAGCAGCAACGATTTTAAACGCGCTGCGGCAAAGGTTTACCCGGAACTCGAGTACCAGCTGATTGAGGATTGGTATGACTGGCCCGCCTATCTCGATGCCCTGGCCACCCGGGTGATGGAGGGGCTGGATTCCTTTCATGATCTGCTGCGTGACGAGGTCCAGATTCTCTTTTCTGCGCACGCCCTGCCCCAAAAATTTATCGATCGTGGCGATCCGTACCGGCAGCATGTGGAAACCACTGCCGAAGAGGTGATGCAGCGGGTTGGCTATTATGATTGGAGCATTGCCTATCAGAGTCGTAGCGGCCCGGTAAAATGGATGGAGCCGGGGACTGAAGAGATGATCCAGCAACTGGCCGCGGCCGGACATCAGTGCCTGCTGATGGTGCCGATCTCCTTTGTCTCGGATCATATTGAGACGTTAGAGGAAATCGATATGGGGTATCGTGATCTGGCTGCCGATTGCGGTTTCCAGCATTTTCGCCGGGCTCCGTCATTGAACGATCATAGCGATTTTCTTGATGCTATGGCAGCATTGGTCCGGGAACGGAGCGCGCTATGAAAGAGTGTCTCATCTGTCATAAGGAATTTGATCCGAGTTTGCCGTTGACCGATCCTGCCCAGATTGCCGGGCAATTGTTGGCCGAAGAGGATTACGGCGATGCTGGAAAATTATGCCCGGATTGCCTGGCCAGCCGGGGGCGGTTGGCGATGATGTATCGGAGTGATTGCTTCGATTGAAGTTTGATGCTTTCGCGAAAAGCCTTGGATTTGCGGAAGCTGTAAAAGCGGGTCAGAAGGTTTTGTTGCTTTTCGGACGCAGGCGGAATAACCATAATCCCGTCAGTACCACCAACCCGGCCCAGATAAATAAACTGCTGTAACCGGTCACTTCCCCAATTATCCCGAGAATCAGCGCGCCTGAAAAAGCTCCCGCATCAATCCCGCCGGTAAATATCCCGGTGACCTTGCCCCGCACCGAATAAGGCTCATCACGCACCGCCATGGCATTCAGGGCCGGAAACAACAGCCCGTGTCCGATACCGAAAATAAAGCCGACGCAGACAAGCATTAAGTTGCCATGAACCAGCGGCACCAGCAGCAGACCGCTTGAGGCTAAAATAAAACCCCAAGGGATAAGCTGATTTTCGCCGATCCGATCGGCGATACGCCCGGAAAAAAAACGCACACCGACGGCTGCGCAGGAATACGCAATATAGTAGAGAGAGATGTAGCTGAGTTGTCGTTCTTGGGCCAGGGGAGCGATGAAGTTGCCGGTCGCGGCGAGGCCGAAACCGAATAGCATTGCCAGACTTCCGCTGATCAGTTGTTTGCGTTGTTTGAGTAGGGCGAAAAAGGATGGCGAAGCCGCGGTCTGCTGTATTTGCTGGTGGTGTAGATCGCGAATCGGCAGGTGTATCAGCAGGCCGAGAGCCGCCATTCCGGTGGCGGTAAGAAAAAGAGCGCTGAACCCGAACCGGATCATGATCGGCTCAGCAATGGCCGGACCGACTGCCAGACCGATCAGGCCGGAGGTGCCGAACATGCCGATTCCTTCGTTGAGCCGTTCTTCAGGGATCAGATCAACG
>WTCI01000184.1 GCA_013138655.1 Desulfuromonadaceae bacterium
ACTCAGGGTCAAGCAACCCGGCCGGAATATCGATGTCAGCTTTAAAGGAAATATCCACACGGGGTATGATTTCAGACTCGCTACTGGTCCCGGCGCTGATCGAGTCAATCTGACCGCTGCCCAGTGATTTCCAGTCTAAGCTGGCATCTTGTATTTCTACATTCCAGCTCATTTAGCGGTCCTCAGCGTCTTCAAGCATGCTGCTCAATGATTCGACCGACGGGACAATCTGCAACGAGCCGGTGCTGATTTTTCCTTGGGCGGCTTTGAGCTGCCTGATCTTGGCAATCTGGCGATCAATGGCAGCAGTGGTGCTATCATAGGCACTCGCTTTGCTTTGCTCTGCTATGTTGGCTTTTTTGGCGCCGCTGACTTCCTGGGCGGCCAGCTCTTTAAGTTTGTTTTCCAAATCCCCGATGGTTTGTTTATAGCTATCGATAGCGGCCTGTTCTTTTTTATAATCGCTGACTGTTTCTACTTGCTGTTTGATCGTGACCTGACGGTCTTGTTCGAGCTGCCTGATAATGGCATTCTGTTCATTGACAAACTTTTGCAACCCGGCAATGGGAGCATCGAACATGCCACCGACGTTTATCCAGCTGAATATCTGCCGAAAACCTTCGGCCATGAATCTGAGAATCCCTTGGACTGTGGCAGCAAAACCGAGGGCTTGAATCGTTGATTCTTGCCAGAGCATTTGCCAACCTTTGATACCCATGGCGATTTTTCCGATGAGTTTCAGGATCACAAGCAAAATTTGCGGCAAGGTATTCGCCATCGTTTTCGCCAGGGAAATAATGCTTTGCCCGGCCTTTTCAGCCCATGCCTTCAAATCCTGTTTTTTTAAAAACTCGAAGGCCTTGTCAAAGCCGGCCTTGACACTTGGCGCCAAGGTGGCGGTGATATACTTCAAAAAATCGCCGGCGGCGTTTTTGATCCGCGCCCAGCCATCGTTGGCAGCTTCGACATGCTTTGCCTGGGCGGTACTGAGTTTCAGCCCCAGGGTTTCGGCATCTGTTTGCGCTTGCTTGAGCCCCTTGCTGGTGAGATTGGTCATAGCAGCGCCAGAGCGACCGAACAGATCCATGGCGAGGGTGGTCTTTTTGATGCCGTTGGGAATTTTATCCAGCTCGGCAATGATAGCGCTGAAAGCTTCCTCGGGTTTCATTTGCTGCAGTTTGGCGGCATCGAGGCCGAGAGCTTCAAGGGCGTCTTTTGCTTCGCCGATGCCATTGGCGGCATCGCCGACACCCTGTGACATTTTGCGCAGTGCGGTGCTTAAATTTTCGACCGAGATTCCGGCATAACCGGCGGCGTCCCGCATGGCTCCAAGTGCTTCATTTTGGATACCGAGGGCAGAGGCCATCTTAGCCTGTTCGTCAATCTGGCCAGCCAACTTGTTAAACATCACGCCCAGGGCGACGGTGACGGCACCAAACCCGGCAACTAGGCCGCCGGTGATTTTAAGCGCACCAACGCCCCATTTTTTGAGTCCGCCGGTGATCTTTTTCAGCGTTTTTGAAACGCGATCTTTTCCGGCGATGATCAGTTGTATGGTGCGTGATTTGGCCATTTAAAACCTTTTTTTGTCCACGGAAATCACGGAAAAACACGGAAGATAGACACAATCAAAATATTTTTTTTGGTTTGAACCAAGAACGTTCTTTTTGCTTTTGTCCGTGCTATTCCGTGTTTTCCGTGGACCGTTTTTGCCCTTCTTTTATCCACGGAAGTTACGGAAATCACGGAAGATAAACACGGGCAAAATCATTATTTGAACGTCCTGATTTTCGCCTGAACAACCTCGTGAGGCTCTATTTCAAGGCCAAGCTTTTCGGCCCACTGGTCGGCAACTGATCGATCGGTAGTAGATGCAGGCGTAAACTGATATCCGTCTTCTTGATCGATTTCTATAATTGAATAAACCGTAACGGCTGCTGTTAGCTGTCGGCTTTCAATCTGTAAATGTGGGAGCGTTCGAATTATCTTCCGTGTTTGCTTTTTTGAACTTTCAACCGTATACCAGACAAACAGGCCAACGAAAAAAAGCGTAAGACAAATAGAAATAGCGATTCCGTCATCAGACATAATTTTTCCCCTAGAATAACCCGATATAAACACCGCCGGTGATGGTCAGCGGATCATTCCAACTGAAATCACCTTCATCCTCACCGATTTCCGGGCCGGTGCGTTGCAGGCCGACCAGTTCAATGTGCAGAATGTTTCCGGCGGTGTCGCCCTTGGTCAGTTCGGCGTTGACGGTGCCGCCGGTGAAAAAGTCGGTGATCGGGGTCTTGTCTTCGACCCATGGAGTCATGGTGGCGGCGGCTTCGAATTGACCGGCAAACGGCAATTCTGAAAATCCGGCGCTGTTTATGCCGCCACGGGAGCGGCGGGTGGTCAAATTGAATTCAAGGGATTTCATATCGAGGATGGAACCGTCGAAAATCAGGTTACATTCGGTGCCGCATAACGGCACGGAATCATCATAAGTCGGGCTGTTTGAATCAGTGGTGTCAGTTTCTGCGCAGGTCAAGGAGCGCAGGCCGAAAACCCCTTGAATGATGGCGCGTTCGCTGGCCGATACGCTGAGAGATTCGCAAACGGCATCAGTGCAGAGCAGACGCAGGCCGTCGAGGTATTGATCGAGGGTCAGATATTGCTCGGTTTCAGTGCCGAGATGTAGGTAGGTGATTCCGGCGGTGATGGCTGCACCATCGGCTGGGGCCTCACTGAAATTGCGCTGCACGGTGTAAGTGTAGGGACCGCTGCCGGTGACGGTAGCAATGCGACGGACTTCGTAGCCGGTGCCGATGGCGACCCGCACCAGGGTACCGACAGCCCATTCTTCGGAGGCATCGAATCCACCGACTGCGCCGCTGCCGACTTCGACGGTATCGGCAACAGTGGCATATTTGGTGCCGAGCAGGGTTTCGAGCAGGGGTGAAAATTCCGGGATTGTGCCGGCGGTATCGCTGCCACGTAGCTCTAATGTCAGAGAACCTTCGCCCCAGCGACCACAGATGGCTTGTTCTGATGGCCAGCGACCACCGCGAATCAGGCCACGGTCAACTTGTTCGCCTTTTGGTTGGACAAAACCGGAATCTATGGTCGGGTCGATAGCGTCTGCATCTCCGACGGTGGCGGGTGATCCTTTGGCCGACTGAATTTTTGCGTAGACGGTAGTTTTTTTCTTTTGGAAAATGGCCATGTTATGCTCCTTATAGACGGGCGCGATAAATCACGCCCCTACAAAATATGGGTGATACCGTAGGGGCACGATTTATCGCGCCCTGTCTTTCATCGCGCCCTGTCCTATGTTTAAATCGACCACATCCCGGAACGGTAACGGATGGTGATTGATATTTGTGCTGCAGCAATCAGCTGGTTGGCATCCTCAAGATCCAGCTCAGCGCTGTTTAAAATGGTGTCGTATGCCTGCCCGGCCCAGGTTGGATCGGTGCCGATAGAGGCGATCAGGGTGGCGATCATTTCGCGGGCGCCTGTCGGGCTGGTAGTTCCGGAAAACATGGCGGTGATCTCGACGGTTAAATCATGGTCGATGCGACCGGCACCGATGCCGTCTGTCGGCATGGCGTCGATGGTGTCGCGGATCAGCACGGCGGGAAGATCGGTCGGTGGCAGGTTGGAGACTCGCCAGACAGCGACACGCTCAATCCCGGACAGGGCGGCGAAACGGACTTCCATGGCATCAATAATGCCTTGTCGAATGTTAGCCATTTAAAAGCCTTTTTTGCTTTTCTTTTGTCCACGGAATACGCGGAGACACACGGAAGATAAACACGGGCAAAATCTTTTTTCTTGGTTAAAATCTAAAAGCATTCTTTTTTGCCTTTTTCCGTGTTCTTCCGTGTATTCCGTGGACTGCTTTTGTTTTTTTTATTGCCTTTTCTGATATTGCTTAAAAATTGATCTCCATATTTGCCCGGTGGGCAATTGTCTAAGATCGGGCTATCTATTGCCCTTGAGATTTTTTTTGTCGATCGACCGGGCGACGCTGTAACCGGTATAGCCAATGCCGAACGTGGCCCAAAGTCCGTCGGGGATGGCCGCCAGCCAGGCTTGCATTCCGGAGGCGATGGCAGATGCTTGGGCCGGTGCGAAAGCAGCCAGTACGCCCATCGGGATGCTGGCCAGAATCATCAAATAAATGACATACATAAAAGTCGGACGGGCGCGACTGGTCCAGGGATCGGCGCTTTGTGCTTCGGCGATGATGGCCGACATGCGGATTTCCAACTCTTTGAGATCGCCGGTCTGCTGCAGCTGCATCAGCTTGGCTTGCGCGGCTGCTTTTTCCGCAGGATCCGGAAAAAGCTTGTCGAGCAGCTTTCCGCCGAAATCGAAAACCGAACCTAATCCTGTGACATCAAATCCCATTTTTTAACTTTCTCGCTATTGCAACGGTCACAAAAAAATTACCACACGGCGTTTGCACCCAGACCTTTTTGGGCTGTTTCATGCAATGCCGATCCTACGCACCCAGCCGCGAAAATACTTTTCTTGTGGCTGGTCGTAACGGACAATGCGCAGGTAGTGACAAAAACGCAGACCCTTGATGGTGCTGAGTAGTTCGGCCTTCCGGGCGTAGCTGTTAATATAATGCGTAGTTAGCGGACCGATGATGCC
>WTCI01000058.1 GCA_013138655.1 Desulfuromonadaceae bacterium
CCTATCTGTCCAAACTTGTCCACTCTGTTCTTTTGCGGACTGCGTGTCAACACCTTTTCAATGTTGATGTTCTCTCAGATGTCTCGATAAATTGCTCCACCCCTTATTCCGGGGAAGAGATAAGGGAAATGCGGCCGGCCATTTATAAACTTCTGGACATTGATCCCGCCCCTGGCGGCGTCAGAAAGATGATCGTCTGAAAAGGTAAAATACAAGGAATTGCAAGTTTGTAGTGCCACTCGGGAAAACAGAGAAGTGTAACTACCTGATTATTCGAGAGATTTGATTTGAGGTGTTAAGCTCGGGCTAAGTCAAGTTGGCGCAACGCGAACAGCGCCAAAAATAGTCGGAATCAGAAGGTATGATTGACCGCACGGGGCACTAGGAGGCTGTCCGAGAATACGTGCTGTAGCGAGAAATCGGCTGTTCGAGGGCAGATTTTCGTAGGCTTGAGAGCGAATAGCACCGCTATTTGTCGAAAACGTACGTGAATATGAACCGATCAGTCGGTTTCGCAGTAGGCTCTTGTATTCTCGGACAGCCTCCTAGTCCCTCACCCAGCGCAACTTCGGTTTACGAGCTGCGGTTGCCTCATCCAGTCGTTTAACCTTGGCCCGCACCGGCGCTTGCTTGAGCAGTTCGGGGCTCTGTTTGGCTTCTTCAGCAATCGCCAGCAACGCATCGCAGAACTCGTCGAGAACCTGCTTGCTTTCGGTCTCGGTCGGCTCGATCATCAGGGCCCCGCGCACCACCAACGGGAAGTAAATGGTCGGCGGGTGATAACCGTAATCAATCAAGCGTTTGGCAACATCCAGGGTGTGGCAATCGTTCTCCAACGCGGCTTCGGAGAAGACCACTTCATGCAACGAACGCTGTTTGTAAGGCAGGTCGTAGGCGTCTTCCAGGCGAGCACGGAGGTAATTGGCATTGAGCACCGCCATCTCCGTGGCACGTTTCAGCCCTTCCCCGCCCATCGTCAGGATATAGGTATAGGCCCGCACCAGAATACCGAAATGCCCGGAAAAACCTTTCACCCGCCCGATCGATTGCTTCAGGTCATAATCGAGACGAAACCGGTCGTCCTCTTTCACCACAATCGGGACCGGCAAAAAGGGCATCAGTTTCTCGACGACACCGACCGGGCCGGAACCGGGGCCACCACCACCGTGCGGCGTGGCAAAGGTCTTGTGCAGGTTGAAGTGCATCACGTCGATACCGATATCACCGGGACGGCTGATCCCCATCTGTGCATTCAGATTGGCGCCGTCGCAGTAAACCAGGCCGCCCCGCTCATGCACCAGGTCACAGATCTCGCGGATTTCAGACTCAAACAATCCAAGGGTATTCGGATTGGTCACCATCAACGCGGCAACATCATCATCCATCACCGCAGCAACCGCGTCCTTGCTCAGGATCCCATCGGAGGAAGCCGTCACCACGTCAAAAGCACAGAGGGCCGCCGAAGCGGGGTTGGTGCCGTGCGCGGTATCGGGAATAATGACTTTATGACGTTCCTGCCCCCGGGATTCATGCCAGGCACGGATCATCAGCATTCCGGCGAACTCTCCCTGGGCACCGGCCGCCGGCTGTAAGGTAATCGCCGAGAAACCGGAGATTTCGGCCAGATCCTGCTGTAACAGGTACATCAATTCCAGGGCGCCCTGACTGAGATGGTCAGGAACCTGCGGATGCAGCTCGGTAAACCCGGGCAAGCGGGCCGACTGCTCGTTAACCTTGGGATTATACTTCATGGTACAGCTGCCAAGCGGATAGAAACCGCTATCGACACCGTAGTTCCAGGTCGACAGGCGGGTGTAGTGACGGACCACGTCTACCTCGGAAAGTTCCGGAAAATCGGCGATCTCATCACGAACCAACGTGGCGGCCGGTGCCGCTTCCGGGACATCGCACTGCGGCAAACTGTAGCCGACCCGACCGGGAACGGTGAGTTCAAAGAGCAGTTTTTCATCAAGAACCAGCCCGCGGCTGTCCGTGCGGCTCATAACTCACCTCCTGCCAGGGCGGTTACCAATCGATCGATCTGTTCACGACTGTTCTGTTCGGTCACACAAATCAGGAGGGCATTGTCCAGCTCAGGGTAATCCTCAGCCAGAGCAATCCCGGGAAGGATACCTTCCTGCTCCAGCCGCTGCTGGAGATCCACCACCGGCTCATTGCACCGCACGACGAACTCGTTGAAGGTTTCACCGGCAAAGGCCGGCTCAAAACCATCAAGCGCGGCAATCTGTTGCTTGGCGTAAGTCGCCTTGGCATAGTTGAGCTCTGCCAGTTTACGCAGCCCATGTTTACCATGCAGCGCCAGGTAAATGCCGACCATCAGGGTGCACATCCCCTGGTTGGAACAGATGTTCGAGGTGGCCTTCTCGCGCCGGATATGTTGCTCACGGGTTGCCAGGGTCAGAACGAACCCACGCTTGCCATCCTGGTCAACAGTTTCGCCGACCAACCGTCCCGGCAAGGCACGCATATCTTTTGCCTTGACGGCAAAAAAGCCGATTCCCGGTCCGCCGAAGGAGAGTGGGATGCCGAAACTCTGCCCTTCACCGACCACAATATCAGCACCCAGCTCACCGGG
>WTCI01000167.1 GCA_013138655.1 Desulfuromonadaceae bacterium
GATGCGGTGCGGGTCTTCCCGGGCAAATTCGATCCGCAAGGGCTCGGTGAGCGAGCGACCCTCAGCAGCAAGCAGAACCTGGTCAAAATCCTTGATCTCGCCAAAGAGTACGCCAAGCACTTTATCCTGCAAACCGACTTCGGCCTGGTCAATCTACCCGGCTGCACCCTGCAACGGGAAAACCCGAACGACCCGGAAACCGAGCGCAAAAACCTGATCAGTCTAGCCCGTTACGGCTGGCTGTTGGCGGATCTGGAACAGGTTGGCGCGATCAAACCACCAGTTTCAACCGAAACGGATCAACTGACCAGTAGCATAACCGCTGCGATGTTGCTGCAGAACCCAACCCTGGCAGCTGGTGGATCACTTGAAGAAGTACTGCCGGTGGCGAAAGAGCTCGCCGCTGAAATCAACGCCGCCGACACAGAGGTTCGCGGAAGCAAGGTAGCCGCCCCTGCCACCGCCGATCCCGGTCTACCTCCCCCCCCTCCGGCAATCTCCGGCGGGCAGTGGAAGAATCCGCGCTGCTGGCTCGGCAGCGCCGGAGCAGTGCTGGTGATTGCCGTCATGATGTTTTCGGAAGCCACTGATAGCCGCCTGTTGAACACCATTGCCGAGCAAGGGTTCGCTTCGGGAGCAATCCCCTTTGTCGCCGCCCTGCTGATGTTCTGGGGCAGTTTCTACTTTGTCCGCCTGAAGCGGCAGATCGAAAACACCCCGACCAGCCGGGTCCGTTCAATCGCCATGGGGATGGTCGAAGTCAAGGGGCGAGCACTCCGCCGGTACGCGCTGATTTCACCGATGTCGCACATCCCGTGCGTCTTTTATCGGCTGACCAGATACCGCCGTGAAAAAAACAACCAATGGCAGGTCAGCAGCGTCAGCAGCAGCGACAATGTCCCTTTTCTGCTTGAGGACGATACCGGTCGGGTCGAGGTCGACCCATCCGGCTGCCGGGTCAGTGCCGGAACGAAGCAGGAAGGGGTTCCGGGACAGGTCGGCCTGACCCGCTTTAACGATGACAGTGATGAAAAATGGTGCGAAGAGATCATCGTCGAAGGCACCCTGCTCTATGTCCTCGGTTTTGCCGCTGTGAAACGGGAGACCGGCCCCACCCTCACCGAGCGGAAAATCGAAGCGCTGCGAGAGCTGAAACGGAATCCACAGAACCTCCAGCGGTTCGACACCGATGGCGATGGTAAAATCAGTGGAGAAGAATGGGACGCTGCCCGTGAGGCGGTTGCGGAAAAGTTGTTGCATGAATCGCTCAAAGAGAAACGGAAACGTAAAAAGCAGGAGGAACATGTGCTTATCGGCAAAAAGAAGGGACGGCCGTTGGTGATCGCCGAAACCCATTCTGAGGCTCACTTGACCCGGCGCCTGACGCTGTACATGGTACCGCTGTTCATCGGTGCGGCAGCGGCAACCGCCGGCAGCATCTACCTGCTGCTCGATTATCTGATGTAACCGATGCGAACATTGATAGGAGCCTGCTCATGGATAGCTCGACAGGCTCCTGGACACCAAAGGAGGCACTATGACCGGCTGGATTGTACTGGGAGTTTTTTTGCTGATAATCTTGGGCCTGATCATTTATGTGATCATGCTCTACAACGGCTTTGTCGCCCTGAAAAATAATATCAATCAGCACTGGAGCAATATTGATGTTCTGCTGAAGCAGCGCTACGACGAACTGCCGAAGTTAATCAAGGTCTGCGAAGGCTACATGCAGCACGAACAGAAGACCCTCGAAGCGGTCATCAAGGCCCGTTCGCAGGTCAACTCGGCCCGGACCGACACGCAAAAACAGCAGGCGCAGAACATGTTGACCGACACCTTGAAATCACTCTTCATGGTGGTTGAGCGCTACCCCGAGCTGAAAGCCGATGCCGGATTCCGCCAGCTCAGCAACCGGATTACCGAGATTGAGGATCAGATCGCCGACCGCCGAGAACTCTACAATGCCTCGGTGACTATCTACAACACCCGGCTGGAGCAATTCCCGGATGTTATCATCGCGCGGATTTTCAATTTTACCGGCCGCGAGCTCTGGAAGATTGACGCGGCACACCGGCAGGATGTCGAGGTCAGCTTTCAACATAATTGAAATTTGATGGCGTAGCCATCGTATTCTTTTTTTGCGAGGCTATCAAATTTCGGTTAAATTTTCAGCTGTCAACGGTCGATAGGAGGCTGTCATCCCCGTCGCAGGACGAGACGGGGAAAGCCTGTTCTCCATGGACGGAGTCCCAAGGCACAAAGGACCCATGTTCATGGCAATCAATCACTACCAACTGCTCGGCATTCCTCCCGATGTTGACCTGAAACGGATCAAAACTGCCTATCACAGTCTGGCCAAGCGTTTTCATCCCGACACCAATAAGGGCTCAGAGACCGCAACCGAGCTGTTCCGCCAAATCAACGAAGCCTATCGTATTCTCAGCGACAGCCGTTTACGCAAGCTTTACGATGCAGAATTTACCGTTCAACAACAGTCTGCCCCCCCTGAGGAGAGACAACAGCAGCCGGCCGGTAAAAATCCGCAGCAGAAATTCAACCGCTTCTTAAATTCCCTGCTCGATGCGGTTTTCGAGGTTCCCGACCGTGCGACATCAGCATCCGCACCAGAGAGGGACTCTTCACAAAGGAAAACCGCTCGGCCGAAAGGGCGCGGTAGCGGCCCGGACTTTAATTTCTACTATTACCTGGCGAAGGAACAGCGCTCGGAAACTTACAGCTGTGGAAAAGATGGTATCTATCGCCGCAAAAAGCCGTGTAAAAATGTCAGGACAACCGGCAGGCCCGAGTTCCGGCACTCTTCCGGCGTTCATTTATTGTTACTTTTATTGGCCGGTCTCTGCAACCGCCTGCTGCCATAATGTAAAACAGATCATCCCGTCAGGCCCGGAATGACCTGTTGAATTCTCATTGATTTCCTTGGCTTTGCGAAGAACTACCCGTTTCCCATACGGAACTTCATCCTGTTCATCCGGAGTTTCCAGACGAATAGCAGATGGCCTCGAACGGCCAATTTCTCGCCACGGCCCGTCAAACTCGACAGCTTCCCGGCAATTTTACCGGGTAAATTTGTCGAATTGACTTGACTCAAGGCATCATCCACCTATCTTCTTCACTTTGTTGAAAATGCGAAGCGGAAGAGCTGTCACTCAACCGCCACCTGGGAACCTACCAGGTCAAAATTATCGACGACAAACAACAATTGATTGCTCTCTTCAACGGCACAGCCTACCGTAAAAACGAACCGCTTATTGGTGACGAGTAAGCCTTCCCGTGACCGGTAAACAACGACAGAGCAACTCAATCTTTATTTTTAATTGCAATGGCTGACCCCGTAGGAGTCTGTCGGACTATCCGGGCCGAAGCGAAAATTTGGAAGTTTGAGGCCAAATTTGGGCTCGTTTGAAAGCGCATAGCCGTAGCTATGGGCTGAAAAGGAGCCCAAATTTGGGCCAAACAGCCGGATTTGCAGCTGGCTCATGGATAGTCCGACAGACTCCATAGAACGCTGTAAAGGAGAACTCAATGATAACTGCAAGCGACTTTCGGCGTGGATTGGTCGTACAGATCGACAGCGCCCCGTGTATTATTCTCGATATCAGTCTGCAATCCCCGACCGCGCGTGGCGGCAACACTCTGGTGAAAACAAAATACCGAAATCTGTTGACCGACCAGGTCCTGAACAAAACTTTTAAATCGGGGGATAAGATCGACGAAGCCGATTTCAACCGCCGCAAAGGGCAGTTTCTCTATACCCAGGACGAACAGGGTGTTTTCATGGACCGGGAAACCTATGAACAATACGAAATCGGCGGTGAACTTTACGAAGAGGTCTGCGGCTACCTGCTGGATGGCGGAGAAGTCTCGCTCGGCATATATAACGATCAGGTGGTGACCCTTGAGGTTCCTCAAGTGGTTGAATTGACCGTGACCGAAACGGCCCCAGCCTTGAAAAATTCCACCGCAACGGCTCAAACCAAGGAAGCAATTCTGGAAACCGGCATCTCGGTACAGGTCCCGGGATACCTGGAGAGCGGGGAAAGAATCAAAGTCGATACCCGGGAATGCCGCTTTATATCGCGCGCCTAGGAGACTGTCAAACACTGACCCTTGCCAATATCTTTGTAAAAATTTCATGTTGATATTCGCTAATGGCCGGGAAATCAAACGGTGAAAGGGGCTCCTGGCCCATCTTTTTTTGTGAGGACAACCGCATGTTGTCAATTGAAATGATCCGCACGCGCCTGAGTCAACACCAGCCGCAAAGCATTGCGGAAAGTTTTACCCGGCAGGCGGCCGTTGCCATGCTGCTGACCCCTGGCGAGCAGGGACAGGAAGTTTTGTTTATCCGCCGGGCAGAACATGACGATGATCCCTGGTCCGGAGATGTTGCCTTTCCCGGAGGGGGGGTGGAAGCTCAGGACAGCGGGGCACAACAGACCGCAGAACGAGAGGTCCGGGAAGAAATCGGCTTCTCTTTACAGCCGGAACATTATCTTGGCCAACTGGATGACCTGACCGGCGCATACCTTTCGGTGCGGGTCTGCTGCTTTGTATACCTGTTGCCGGAGAAGCCTCAGCTGAAATTGAATGGTGAGGTGGTTGACACCTTCTGGGTTTCCCTACGGGAGTTACAAAGCCCGACCAGGCGCCGGATGGCCAGCTTTGCCTACCGCGGGACATACCGTACCCACCCGATTATCAGCCTGGAAGGGTACTGTGAGCATTTTCTCTGGGGAATGACTTACC
>WTCI01000062.1 GCA_013138655.1 Desulfuromonadaceae bacterium
GGTTAGTCGTGTCAATGAATTCTGAGACATTTTTGGTGCTGCCAAGGCGGCGCCAACGCAGGCCTAGCCGTGCGTTAAGTCAAGTTGGCGCAACGCGGGCAGCGCCGAAAAGAGCCAGAATTAGAAGACAGGATTAGCCGCACAGGGCACTAGAGAGTGATGTTGACACACGGCAGAAAGATGGCCAGATCTTCCGGCAGCGGCGACTCGATGGAAACCGGTGACTCACTGAAGGGATCGACAAAGGCGAGGCGGCAACAGTGCAGAAACATCCGCGGCAGATCGGCCGGACAGGGGCCGCGGTAACGTTTGTCGCCAAACAGAGGATGCCCCTGCGCGGCCAGTTGGCGACGGATCTGGTGCTGCCGCCCGGTATGCAGTTGCAGTTCCAGCAAAGAGGCCTGCTCATTCCGGGCCAGGGCACGAAAATCGGTTCGCGCCTGCTTTTCTTTCCCCTTGGCAGGCAGCTGCGATTCCAACCGGCCGCTACCGGGCGTTCTGCCGGCCACCAATGCCAAGTAGCTCTTGTCCACTTCATGTCGCATGAACAGCTGTCCCAACCGCCCGCAAGCCTGTTTCCCCTTACCGAACAACACCGGCCCGGAGGTTTCCAGGTCGAGCCGATGCACCGGTGCGACTTTGAATCTTATCCCGCGCTTGACCAGAAAGGATTCCACCTGATCCGTCAGGTTAGCCTGCTCATGTCCCTGGCTGGCATGAACAGCGAGCCCGGCAGGTTTATCGACCACCAGGATTTCGCGTGATTCATACAGAACCCTGAGCTCTTGTAAACACGCCGCCGGTGTCGCAAGTAATTCCAGCAGGCGACCACTGTCGGGCAGTTGCAGAATCTCTCCCGCCTGCAGCAAATCAGACCCCTTTAAAACTCCGGTGCGGCCACGGACTTTGCCTTTTTTCAGCAGTTGTTTCAGGTAGGCGACAGGTGCAGCAGGGACCCGTTGGCGCAAAAAATCTACAACACAAAGCTGTGCTTCTGTTTTTTCAACAATAAACTGCGGCATCTTCAGAGCATAAATCGGTAGCGACAGACAGGCAATCAGAAAAATTCGGCCGGGTTAAAACTGATGGTCTCGTAAAAAGTCATGAGATGGCTAAGCAAAAATTTCGCCCTACAAGGCCTAGTGGTTTTTCAGGGGTGAAGGCATACATATGGTATGTCGAGGTCCTGAAAAAACGCTGTAACGCAGTAGGGCGGACTTTTTGCGACGCCATCAAAACTGCGGCACTGTCATTCACCACATTTACAGTTGTTTTGCTTCTGTTTGACTGAGCCATCTTCTGTTATGAAATCAGTAGTTGCCAGATGAGGGGAAAAAAGTTTTTTTTCCGACACCTTTCTCCCGCATTCCACCGTCCTTCACGGTCCTTTTTTCAAACTGATGATTTACTGAGCAAAACACACTATTTGCGGGGGTAGCTATTCAGTCGCATTTCGGTGAATTTGTATCTTATAGAATATTTCCCCAATTAAACCAGCGATCTACCCAGCAAAACAAAACAGCCTATAACATACTGTTTTATCGCCATTTTTTAAAATATTAAGGTTGCATAAGTCATTGCGGAGGGTATAATTCAAAAATCAATAACCAATTTTTGTTATTTTTAACCATATTTCAAGGGAGAAAATTATGAAGTGTCCCGTATGCAGTCGTTACGATCATAATGAAGTTGATCTGCACTCTGATGGTTTTGCCGAAGGGATCATCGAATGCAGTGGCTGTGGAGCCATCTGGTCTGTCAACCATGGACTGGCTGAAATCATCAATGACCCGGCCGAAAAGTCATTCCTCTCGGTTCTTTCAGAAAAAGTCGATGGAGATGATTATTGCTGGGCCTGAACAGTGACCGCTTAGTCGTACTTTGTCAGCCTGCCGGGAATTCCCGGCAGGCTGTTTTATTCCGAACACAGCCATTGATGCACTCGCAAAAAGTTATGAGATGGCTAAGCAAAAATTTCGACCTACAAGGCCTAGTGGTTTTTCAGGGGTGAAGGCATACATAATGGTATGTCGAGGTCCTGAAAAAACGCTGTAACGCAGTAGGTCGGACTTTTTGCGACGCCATCAGCCATTAGTCCGGAGAAGAGATCGCAAACCGACTGGCGATCTCCTTCGCCACCGCGAACATCCCGATCCCCGTCGGGCAGGCTCGATCGCAACGTCCACAGAGAACACAGCCCGGCTCTCCCCAGCGCTCAGGGTCCGCAACCAACTTGTGATAAATCCGTCGCCGGGTCCGCAGAGCTTCGGTCCCCAGCGGGTTATGGCCGCTGGCCTCGCGCATAAAAGCATCCAGCTGACAGGAGTCCCAAACCCGACTGCGCACCGTTCCGGTGGCTGTCTGACGATCCTGCACACAGAAGCAGGTACAGGTCGGGCAGGCCAGATTACAACCGCTACAAAGAATGCAACGTGAGGCAATTTCCTCCCAAAAACTGTCGGGAACCATATCCTGCCGGAGTAATTCCATGGCTTGCTGCACATCCACCGCTGCCCGGTGGTTCCACTGTGCTGATTCACGCTGCAGCACCGCCAATTGTTCCTGATCGCCAGGCGGATAGTGAGCAAGCCAGTGATCCGCAGATTTGCAACCGGCTCTGGCCAGCCAATATTCACCACAGGCAATCAATTCCAGGTCACAGTTTCCCTTTACCAACGGGAGGAATCCCCGGCTCGGCCCGGCGTAACCGGTCAAACCGATGAGCAGGGCACCGTTCCGACGGCGCAGGTAATGATCATCAGGCGGGGGGTTGCTGAAAAATCGATCGGTAAAAGCAAGTGCGGCAAGGTCGATAGAGTCAAGCCCGAACAGGGCGAAAGGTTTCTCGGCCACAGCAGCAGGAGTGGCCTGCCCCCGTGGATCGATCTTCAGTAATGGATCCGTTTGCGGGAAGAAATAAGCCGTTGGTTTACGCTGTGGAGGTTCCCCGAACAAAGAGATTTGCTGACCATCCCATGGGAGCAGAGTGCGGGTTCCATCATCGAGGAGACCGGGAACCCGCAGGCGGTAGGAGTCGGCAATCCGACCAAGCAGATCGTAGATATCCCTTTCCACCAGTCTTTTCAACATGGATCGATCCTCACCGCACAGACCTTGAACTCCGGGATGCCCGATTCCGGATCAAGGGCGTTGTTGGTCAAAGCGTTGGCGGCCCCTTCCGCAAAATGGAAAGGGATAAAAATCTGCCCCGGTGGAACCCTCTCGGTCACCTTCGCAGCAGCCTGAATAGCACCGCGACGGCTGCTGATCTTAACCTGTTGCCGTGTTCTCACCTGAAGCTTTTCTGCATCTTCCGGGTTGATTTCGACAAAAGCACTGCGCTCTTCGCGGTCGAGCAGGTGGCTGCGCCGGGTCATACTGCCGGTGTGCCAGTGAATGCCGGTCCGCCCGGTGTTAAGAAGCAAGGGATAACTCGCGTCCGGCAGCTCTTTTGGTGGTCGATAAGCAACCGGACTGAAGCGTCCTTTGCCGCGGGCACACTGTTCGCGGTGAAGAATTGGTGTGCCGGGATGCTGGGCGTCCGGGCAGGGCCATTGCAGGCCATTACCATCCAGGCGCGCATAACTGATGCCCGCATAACTCGGGGTCAGTCCGGAAATTTCGGCCATGATTTCACCCGGCTCGGCATAATCCGCCTTGACCCCACAACGTTGCAGCAGGGCGCAGAGAATCTGCCAATCCGCCTGTGCCTCTCCCGGTGGTGCGACCGCTTTGCGGCCACGCTGCACCCGACGTTCGGTCGATGTGAAGGTCCCGTCCCGTTCAGCGTAGCAGGCCGCCGGAAGGACAACATCCGCCAGTTGCGCAGTTTCGGTCGGGAAAATATCGATCACCGCCAGAAATTCAAGTTTTTCCAGCGCTTGCCGCACCAGATTCTGGTTCGCATCTGAAAGCATGGGGTTTTCCCCGAGAATCAACATACCGCGAATCTTCCCCGCCGCGGCGGCCTCAATGGCATGAGTGGACAGCAGCCCCGGTTTCTCCGGAAGCCGCGTCTGCCAGGCTGCAGAAAATTTCAACCGGGCCGCCGGATCAGAGACCCGCTGATAACCGCTGTAGACATCCGGCAGGGCACCCATGTCGCAAGCGCCCTGTACATTATTCTGCCCGCGTAGCGGGTTGACCCCGGTACCCGGTCGGCCGAGATTCCCGGTCAACAATGCCAGATTGGAAACAGCCCGAACATTGTCAACACCATGGCTGTGCTGGGTGATCCCCATGGCGTAAACGATCATGGCTTTTTCCGCCTTGGCATACATCCGGGCTGCTGAAATAATCTGCTCCGGCAATAAACCAGTGACTTTCGCCACGTATTCCGGATGGAACGGCGCAAGGGATTTTTCCAGCGCGGCAAAATTCTCGGTGCGTGATGCGATGAAGGATCGATTTTCCAGCCCTTCCAGTAGAATCTGCCGCATCAGACCGTTGAGCAGCGCCACATCCGTCCCGTTCATATGCCGCAGGTGCAGGTCAGCATGCCGGGCCAAGCGAATTTTGCGACTGTCGGCAACGATCAGCTTGGCTCCCCGCCACACCGCTTGCAGAATCCGACTGCCGATCAACGGATGCTGCTCGGTGGTGTTGGAACCGATGACAAAGATCAGTTCGGTTTCGTCAAAACAGCTCAGGCTGTTGGTCATCGCCCCAGAACCGAGGGTTTCGACCAGCCCGGTGACCGTGGATGAATGACAGAGCCGGGCACAGTGGTCGATATTGTTGGTGCCGTAACCGGCGCGCGCCAGCTTCATCAACAGGTAGTTTTCTTCATTACTGACCTTGGCCGAGGAAAGGAACATCAGGCTGTCAGGGCCGTGCTTTTCGGCAATGCCGCTCAATTTTTCATGGATCAGATCGAGGGCGGTCTGCCAGTCCACTGGCTGCAGATTCCCCTTGGTCCGGATCTGCGGGATGGTCAACCGGTCGGGATGCTCGACAAAAGCATGGGCATTCCACCCCTTGATACAAAGTTGCCCCCGACTCGTCGGGTGATTTCCGGCAGGCTCAACCCCGGTCAGTCGACCATCTTCATCGCGGAGTAGATAAAAATTGCAGCCGGTACCGCAATAGGGGCAGGTGGTCAGGGTGGCGGTCATAGCGCCCCCCGCAAATGCTCAATCTCTTCCAGCCAGAAGATCGGCCCATCAGTGCAGCAATAGAGATGCTCAATGGTACAATGCCCGCACTTGCCGATGCCGCAACGCATTTGCCGCTCCAGGGAAAGCATGATCTGTCGCTTCCCGGTCAAGCCGAGTCGACGCAATTCAGCGATCACCGGCCGGTACATGGGGGGCGGCCCAACCACCACGGCACAGCCATTTTTCGAATCAATCTCAAGAGCGCCGATCAGCCGGGTAATCAGGCCGGTTTCACCGTCATAACAGGAACTGCCCGGAGATTTATCAACGATGTAACGGCAACTGAACGTCTCGCTGCTCTGCCAGTTTTCCAGGTCTTCCTTAAACAACAGATCCTGCGGAGAACGGGCCCCGTAAAGGATATGGACCGATTTGAAATCGCCCGGCCGATCCTGACAGTACTGGATCAATGACCGTAGTGGAGCCAACCCGCACCCCCCGGCGATCAACAGCACCTCTTTGTCGACAAGTGCCGCCAGTTGAAAAGGACGGCCGAAAGGGCCGCGGATACCAAGCGTGTCGCCGGGTTGCAACTGGTGCATGGCACCGGTCAGAGTCCCCGCTTTACGCACCCCCAGTTCAAAATATCCGCGTCGAGTCGGCGAATTGGCAACCGAAATCGGCGCTTCGGTTAATCCCGGAATCGACACCTGGACAAACTGCCCCGGCTGCTGCCCGAGTTCGCCACCGCTATCCAGACACAAGCGGAACAGCTTTTCCTGCGGGGTCAGATCACTCACCTCCAACAGAGTGCAGGGCTGCGGCACATAAATGGAAGTGCTGTCATTCAACGGTTGAGGCATCAGCTTTTTCCTAAAGATTGTCTACGTAGCTTCCTGTATGAACACTGACTCATCCGGTTCGTTATTCAATCTGCTTTCAACCATATCCTACTGTGAATACTGACAGCACACAACGACACAAAATGTTTTATTGCCAGGGCAAGAAAAACCTGGAAGCCATCCATGACACCGTCCATGAAATGTGTAAGGACGAAGCCCGTCACGGTTCGGCTTTTGCCGGGTTGCTGAAGCGTTACTTCGGCGAATAAAGGTTTTTAAATTTCCAAAAAAGAAAGGGCCACTTCGATCACTCAATCGGGTGGCCCTTTTTTCTTAATGCGGGAGTTGTAAGCTCGTGGGTCGCTTCCCCTGATCGCCAGACTTAAACGATCTTGAACAACTTTTAAATCTCAACAACCCGAAGCTGCTGATCGCAATAGATCTGCTGCATTTTTACCTTAAAATTTCTATCCACTAATCTTCAACTGGAGATTCCGGGGATTCCGGGGATTCCTGGAGTTTTTCCTCCTGTTTGCGTTTATTCTTTTCTTCCTTTTTGGCTTTTTTGGCAAGTTCCTTCTGGCGCTTCTCAAAGCCGTAATTCGGTTTCCTGGCCATCTGGTTATCCTTTCCGACTGCTATTTTGTCTGCGTTCAGACTGGAAGATAGACATCAAATTTCGCGGTAATATTATTGTCAAAAAAAAAGAGCCCCACGAAAATCCGCGGGGCTCTTTTGCAAATTTAAATGCAAAAGCTTACTTAAATTTTGCGCACATTAGCCGACTGAGGGCCTTTCTGGCCCTGGGTGACCTCAAAACTCACACGGTCTCCCTCGGCAAGAGATTTAAAACCATCGCCTTGGATTTCGGAAAAATGGACGAACACATCAGGTCCATTGTCCTGCTCGATAAAACCAAAACCCTTTGAGTCGTTAAACCACTTTACGGTACCTTCTGCCATTTTCTTCTCCATCTTCCCCTGTGGGAACTTTTTTTGTTGTGCAAATCCCGACCGCCCAGAAAATAAAAAAACACACAGCCCAAGAGGGTCTGCGTGTTCTGATCAATGTTGACACCTTGTCAATCTGTTGAGCGACGAAAACATTTACACAAACTTACCTATAGATGCCGTACCCTAGCACGGCAGACTTTTGAAAAGCAAGACCTAAATGACCATAAAAAAACAGGAATCTGATTTCAGGGCCAAAACCCATCAAAAACTGCTCATCGGGTGAGTAGGTTTTTGGCAACGCCCTTGCGGTTTCCTGTCTGCGTCTGACTCAAAAACCACCCGATAAATTGCTTTATCAGGTTGTCCACTTCGCTCCAGTAAGCCCATTACGAGAGCAAATTATGAACGAAACCGAAATCATGAACGTGGCAACCCAGGGTTTCCGCGCCCGATGAGAGTCAGAGAAAGGGGCACAGAGGGGGCTTCCACACTCCAAGGCTTGAAACCTACTAAATCATTTTTCTTTCTTTTTGTCGGTTGACATTCCCTGGAAACTGCTCTATTTTGTGCATATGCACATAACGAATTGTCTGGTAAATAACAACTTACAGGAACTAAGTATGGAGGATATTGACATGAATGGACAAGGTCAAGGTTTAGGACGTGGTCAAGGGCGTGGTTTGAATTGCCAAACTGGGCAGGGCAGTGGTCGTAGTCAGGGGCGTAAACAGGAAATGGGTCGTGGTCAGGGCTTTGGTTCAACCCAAGAGCAAGGCTTTGCCCCTGGTCAGGGTCAGGGCTTGAATTGCGGTCTCAGGCAAGGAATGGGCCGTGGTCAGGGTCGTGGTAACGGCATGGGTTTCGGGGGCTGATGCCCCGGAAAAGAAATTTTAACCTGTTGAGGAAGAGAATATGTCCGCATCTATCTATCGCACAGAAACGAGCAAATCGGTTAGCCAGTTTATCAAGGACTTCGCAGTTGCTGCGAACAATCACGGTTTTCTGATCCACAACGAAGACAAGATGGAAATGGCTCACACTTTCGGAATTCATGGTGTCGAGGTCGCCGAAGGTTTTGACATGCACATGATCCAGGTCTGTAAGCCAGCCAAGGCGGCAATGACCTTGGGCAAGAATCCGGAACGGGCCGTTTTGCTGCCGAAGTTTGTCATCGTCTTCACTAAAGAAGGGAAGACCGTTGTCCGTATGCTGCGTTTCAGTGCGGAACGGGTTGCGGAATTAATTGATGACGCTGAATTTCCAAAGTCTGTCGTCGGAAGTTTTAACAGCATTATTGCCACCATTGAGGACGCTCTCTGATTCGATTCAGGCAATATGTAAGTAAATGATTTTAGCGGCTACCGCCCCGCCGGCTGTGGCCGCTTTTTTATCGCTCAGAGAGAAGGGTAAAACGTTGCCCTGCTTCAATGCTTCGCTTATATTCATCCCTGTGGACATTTTGTCAAAGATTCCTCCGATCATGTTTTTATAAACCTTGAATCCTTCGGATACCCACGGATTCAAGGTAAAGCCAAAGAGTGAGACTGATGTCACCAAGACCGAAAAAACCACGTCGCTGTTGCCCGGTACGTCGTCCGAATGATCTTATCTACAAACCGGCGGGAACGCCGATGTCAGGGCTGGGAAAGGTAAAATTGGCTGCCGATGAACTGGAGGCGGCGCGACTCTGTGATGTAGAGTGCCTGACGCAGACAGAGGCTGGTGAAATTATGGGGGTTTCAAGGGGGACGATCCAGCGATTGGTGGCCAGCGGACGGAAAAAGATCGTTGAGGCGATTTTAAACGGCCGGGTACTGATGATAGAATAGATTGGCAGGATGGAACTTTCACTTCGGCCCAGATAGTCCGACAGTTTCCCAGTAGTTTTCATCCGGGAATCAAGACAGCAAACAACATTCAACTCTGTATGACATCAACTGTTTCACAGGAGGAATCCATGCAACATTTCGCCTTGACCATCATCGGCCGCGACCGACCCGGAATCGTTTCGCAGGTGGCGGAAATTCTCTATCGGCTCGGCTTCAATATTGCGGATTCGAGCAGTTCCATCCTGGGCGGTCAGTTTTCGATGATTCTGCTCATTTCGAATCCGGCGATCTCCAGCAAAGAAGAGTTCAGTGATGCTTTTACGCCGCTGGAAGAATCCAACCTGTCGGTGTTCATCCGCACCCTCAAACCGGGCGGCGAAGTGCGCCCCGAAATGGCAGGTGAACTCTGCATGATTTCGGTCTACGGTGCCGACAAGCCGGGTATCGTTTACCAGGTCTCCAAGGAGTTGGGGGACCGAAAGATCAATATCACCGACCTGAACACCAAGCTGATCGGCGATGAATCACGTCCGGTTTATGTGATGATGATCGAGGCCCTGTTGCCGGCCGGGGTTGGAATTGAAGAGATCGAAGGCTGGATGACAGAGCTGAAGAAAAAGCTGCAGGTCGATATCTCGATACGCTCGCTGATTGCGATGGAGTTATAGTAAGATGGCGGTTAAAGAAGTCCTGCTCTACCCCGATCCGCGCCTGAAAGAGATCTGCAGCAAAATCGAACAAATTGACGCTACTGTTGATTCCCTGTTGCAAGACCTGGTCGATACCATGGTCGCTGCCGGGCATTCGGTCGGGATTGCCGCACCGCAGATCGGCGACACCCGGCGAGCCGCAGTCGTCGACGTTGCAAAAAGCAAACTGGGCAAAAAACAAAAAAATCACGGCCTGCTGCAGATGGTCAATCCGGAGATCCTGGAAAAAGCAGGTGATCAGGTGGTACGGGAGGGATGTATGTCGGTCCCTGACTACACCGGAAATGTCAACCGAGCAGAGCGAATTGTCGTACAATTTTTGAATCGGGAAGGTCAGTTACAGGTCATACGAGCAGAAGGGTTCGAGGCCATCGCCATCCAGCATGAGCTGGACCACCTCGACGGCTACCTCTTTCTTGATCGGATATCAAGCTTAAAAACGGATCTTTTCAGGAGAAAACAGAAATAACAATAAGGTTTCAAGTTGACACAGTCGTGTCCGTATATGGCCTCCCCCCTATTTCCGGATCCTCACAATTTTAGTTGACAGTTTAGAATGGGAAGGTAAAATGCTGACTAATTTCGTTAGATATTACTTTCAAACAAAACAGGAGGCATATGATGAGCAATGTACAGGAGCGTGAGGCTGCGGTTCTTTTCAAAGGCAACCCGGTGACCCTGCTTGGTCCGGAGATCAAGGTTGGTGATGCCGCACCGGATTTTCAGGTGGTTGATAACAGTTTGCAACCGGTGACCCTGGCGACCGATGCCGGGAAGGTTCGTTTGATCACCGTCGTGCCGTCACTCGATACGCCGGTCTGCGACACCATGACCCGGCAGTTTAATCAGCAGGCGACGGAACTTCCCGATTCTGTGGCCGTCTACACCATCAGTGTTGATCTGCCGTTTGCCCAGAAACGCTGGTGTGGTAACGCCGGGATCGACAAGGTACAGACCCTTTCCGATTACCAGGAGCGATCCTTCGGCCTCAACTATGGTCTGCTGTTAAAAAACCTCAAGCTATTGGCCCGGGCGGTCTATGTGATTGATCAGGAGGATAAGGTCATTTATGTCGAACTGGTACCGGAAGTCACCGCCGAACCGGATTACGCCGCTGCTTTGACGGCAGTGAAAAAACTGCTGTGATAACGTTAAATTTTCGGTAAACTATTCAGAACGGGTGCTGATGGTCCGGTGCCGCCCATTCCAAGGGCCGCATGAACCCATCCCTGGGGCTTGACTGTCGCCATCCGGGCGACAGACACCCTTTCCATGGGCATCACCAGCACATCTTGCTGAACAGTTACAATTTTCAGAGCTGAAAACAGCCCTCATTCTGTCAAGGATCGGGGGTTGTTTTTTGACCCATCAGCAGTTTTTCTATCTGTTCGGCCGGCCGGGGTTTGCTGAAAAGAAATCCCTGCTCGGAGAGAAAATCACGTTGAGCCGTAGTTTCAATATCCTCGACAGTAATTTGCAAATCTGCAACGGTCTCCCATAACGATAACTCCCCTGCTCTTTCGGGCGGAATTCTTGACTTAATCAGGTTATAGATGGTAAGAAAGTCTACTTTTATGTGGATTTTCATCAGGTTAATAAAACATGTATGTCCCTTCCGAAAACGATTTCCTCCGACTGGCCGGCAACGGCAACCTGATTCCCGTTTTTCGCGAGATTCTGGCCGACATGGAAACCCCGGTCTCCGCTTTTCGTAAAATTGACGATGGCCATACTTCTTTCTTGCTTGAATCGATCGAAGGGGGTGAAGCGTGGGCCCGTTATTCCTTTCTTGGCAGCGGCCCGGCTCGCATCTTCCGTAGCCGCAACGATTACTACGAAGTTCTCGCCAATGGTGTTGTCGAGCAAAGCGGCAACTCGGACGACCCGCTCGGTAAACTACGTGAGTTGATGGCGGAGTTCCAGCCGGTTGAAGTTGCCGGGTTGCCTCGTTTTTTTGGCGGCGCGGTCGGTTATCTCGGTTACGACATGGTTCGTTTTATCGAGGAACTGCCCGACAGCAACCCGCGTCAAATCGACAGTTGGGATGCCTGCTTCATGCTGACCGAGCGTTTGTTGATTTTCGACAACATGCGGCAGAAGGTGAAGGTCATCTATAATGTCCACCTGCCGGAAGGAACCGATCCGGCGGTCGCCTATGCCGAGGCACAGCAGCAGATTGAACAGATGATTGTCCAGTTGCGCCAACCCCTGCAGATTGTTGACGAAGAGAAGGTCGGTGACGGTAAACAGGCCCTGCAGGCGAATTTTACCAAAGAAGATTTCAAAAATGCTGTTGAGCGCTGCAAGGAATATATCCGCGCCGGGGATATTTTCCAGGTTGTTCTGTCTCAACGCTTCACCGGCGAACTGCAGTCCGATCCCTTTGATATCTACCGTGCTCTGCGCACCATTAATCCTTCTCCCTACATGTTCTTCCTGCGCTTTGGAGAATCCCTGGTCGTCGGTGCTTCTCCAGAGGTACTGGTACGTAAAGAGGGTGAACAGATCGATGTGCGTCCCATTGCCGGGACCCGTCCGCGCGGCAAAGACGCCGAGGAAGACCTGGCGCTGGAAAAGGATCTGCTGACCGATCCGAAAGAACTGGCCGAGCATATCATGCTGGTCGACCTGGGGCGGAACGATGTCGGTCGGGTCGCTCGCGGTGGTACTGTCGAAGTCAGTGAGCTGATGGTCATCGAACGTTACTCGCATGTTATGCACATCGTTTCCAATGTCCGTGGTCAGTTGCGTCCGGGACTTGATTCTTTCGATGTCTTCCGTGCCGCGTTCCCTGCCGGAACTCTCTCCGGCTCTCCGAAAATCCGCGCCATGGAGATTATCGATGAGCTGGAACCGAGCCGCCGCGAAGTTTACGGCGGGGCGGTCGGCTATTTTTCCTTCAGCGGCAACATGGACCTGGCCATTGCCATCCGCACCCTGCAGATCGAAAAGGGCAGGCTCTACCTGCAGGCCGGTGCCGGGATTGTTGCTGACAGCGACCCGGAGATGGAATATCAAGAAACTCTGAATAAAGCCCGCGGTGTTAAGCGCGCCATCGAAATGGCCAACAGGGGGCTCATTTAATATGCTACTGATGATCGACAACTATGATTCCTTTACCTACAATCTGGTGCAGTATTTTCTGGAACTGGGAGAAGAGGTGAAGGTCATCCGCAACGATAAGCTGACTCTGGACGATATCGAACAGTTGGCGCCACGACGGCTGGTGATTTCACCCGGCCCCTGCACACCGAACGAGGCGGGGATTTCCGTTGCTGCCATCAAGCGTTTTGCCGGGCAGATACCGATCCTCGGTATCTGCCTCGGCCACCAGTCAATCACTGAAGCTTTCGGCGGCGATGTCGTGCGGGCCGATCGTTTGATGCACGGTAAAACCAGCCCGATCCTACACGACGGCAGCGGCATCTTTAAAGATATCCCGAGTCCCTTTACCGCGACCCGTTACCACTCGCTGATCGCCAAACGGGAGACCTTCCCCAACTGTCTGCGCATGACAGCCTGGACTGAAGAGCAGGAAATCATGGGTTTGCAGCATGTCAAACTGCCGGTCTGGGGAATGCAGTTCCATCCCGAATCGATCCTCACGACGGCAGGGATGCAGTTGCTGAATAATTTTCTTAAACTGACCTGAAAATGTAAGGGCGCACCTCTGTGTGCGCCCTGAAGTTCGGGCAGCCACATGGGGCTGCCCCGACGAGGTTGTTGATATGATCAAAAAAGCGATTGCCAAGCTGGTTGAACGGCAGGATCTGATCGAATCGGAAATGATCGGAGCGATGAACCAGATCATGGGCGGTGAAGCAACACCAGCCCAGGTTGGCTCTTTCATCACCGCGTTGCGGATGAAAGGGGAAACGATTTCCGAGATTGTCGGCGCCGCGCGGGTCATGCGCGCGCATGCCACACCGATTCGGGTTGGCGCAGTGGTCGATATCGATCGCGATGAGATCAACGTCGAGCGGGAAACCATCATCGATACCTGCGGGACCGGCGGCAGCGGGACCAGGAGTTTCAATATTTCGACCACAGTGGCGCTGGCGGTGGCCGCCTGTGGGGGCAAAGTTGCCAAGCATGGCAACCGCAGCATCACCTCCTCCTGCGGCAGTGCCGATGTGCTGGAAAAGCTCGGCGTCAATCTTGATATCCCGCCGGAGCAGGTCGGTCATTGTGTGGAGAAAATCGGCATCGGTTTTCTCTTTGCACCGGCGCTGCACGGAGCGATGAAGTACGCCATCGGCCCGCGGCGCGAAATCGGCATCCGGACTATTTTCAATGTGCTCGGGCCATTGACCAATCCGGCCGGTGCCGATCGCCAGGTGCTCGGGGTGTTTAAGGAAGAGCTGGTTGAACCTTTGGCCAAGGTGCTGCTCCATCTCGGCTGTCGGCGCGGTTTTGTCGTGCACGGCAGTGACGGCATGGACGAAATCACCCTGACCGGGCCGACCCTGGTGGCGGCGATCAGTGGCGGTGCGATTGAAGTGCAGACCATCGAACCGCAGCAATTCGGTTTCGAGTGCTGCCGGCTTGAAGAGTTGCAGGGGGGCGATGCCGAACAGAATGCCGCCATTGTCAAAGCGATCCTCGCCGGAGAAAAGGGGCCGAAGCGGGATATCGTGGTGCTCAACGGTGCCTATGCCCTGCTTGCTGCCGGGCTGGTCCCCGGGGTTGACGCCGGGATTGAGCTGCTGCAAAAGGTTCTTGATAACGGCAAGGCGCAGGCAACTCTCGACGCCCTGATCCGGATGACCAATCAATGATTCTTGATAAGATTTTGCGAACCAAGGTTGAGGAAGTTGCTGCTGCGAAAGAGCGGGAACCGCTTTGCGAGTTGAGTCGTCGGATCGGCGATCTCGAGGACCAGCCACGCGGGTTTGCTCGGGCGCTGCGGCAGCGCTCTGCAGCCGGAATCGCCATCATTGCCGAGGTGAAAAAGGGATCGCCCTCGAAGGGGATTATCCGCGTCGATTTCGATCCGCTGGAGATTGCGCAGAGCTACCAACGCGCTGGTGCCACCTGCCTGTCAGTGTTGACCGATGAGCAGTATTTCTACGGTTCCCTCGATTATTTGGGCCAGATCCGAGACATTGTTGAGCTGCCGCTGTTACGCAAGGATTTTATCATCGACCCCTATCAGGTTTACCAGGCTCGGCTGGCCGGAGCAGATGCCGTTCTGCTGATTGCGGCAGCATTGACCGATGAGCAATTACGGGAATTTTCCGAACTGGCGCGTGAGCTGCGACTCGACACCCTGTTGGAAATCCATGATGC
>WTCI01000156.1 GCA_013138655.1 Desulfuromonadaceae bacterium
TTTCTGCGCTCCCTTGCCACCCAGGACAAAAACATAGCCGCTTGAGCCGACAACAATATCCATGATGCTGTGGCGCAGGCTGGTCAGGTTTTCCTGTTTAACACCGACGTAAAGAACACCGGTTATCTCTTTGCCGCCGGCATCCCAGATCGGTTGGTAGGCGGTGATGTACCAGGCGTTGACCACATACGCTCGGCCATGAAAGACCTTCCCCTGCATGATGGTCTCAATGACCGGATTGGGGGTGCCGTCCGGATTGACTCGGGGGATATAGGTGCCGATCGCTCGTGAGCCATCCCGTTTTTCGACATTCGAGGCCACCCGCAGCATATCGCCCTGTTTATTCATCCGCTGAAAGATCGTACAGGTACCGCCGACCAGGGATTTGACCTTGTCGACAACCGGGGCCCGGGTTGAAAAAGAACTGTTCTGGCCGAGCCAGACGTTGCCGACGTAAACTTTCGGCAGGGAGATTTGTATCGATTCTTTGCTGTATTGATTGATTGCTGTCCAGGCAACCTTCTGCTCCGGGATAAATGTCACCGGACCGCTTTTGGTCAAGATCTCTTCCGCGACTCGCAGGTTGTCAGCCATTGTATGCTCGACCGCCTCGCTCATAGCTTTGCTCATCAGGTAGACGTTCTGGACAATTTTGCTGACTTTTTCCTGGCCGAGGCGGGCAATTTCGACGTTGAAGTTTTTCTGCAGGTTGTTTTTCTGATAGGAGAGTGCCCCGATAATCGAGAGAGTCGTCAGAACGATGATCAGAAAGCTCTTGCTGATGAGGAGAGTTTTTATCTTCATGGTGTCCGTAGAGGTCCAATCCCGCCTTATTATTTCTTACACCCGGAGAGATCGTAAAATATAAATCCCGATTAGGGAAGCTGCATTATTTGCAGGAGCTGAAGCTTTATATTCAGCGTTGTCGATAAAAAATTTCTTTTCGGGGATTGCGATCGGCCCGGATTTGCTTACTGTTCATGTTATTACATATTTTTTTGAGTTATCCAGGATGGCCCCTTTTGCTTTGCCGTTTGACAAAGATTAAGGTCTGCTATAGTTTCCAGTTGTATGATCAAACCCTTTTATCGGCATTATCATGGCCATGTCACAACTTGATATAGAGCAGCTGAACGGCTTTGATCTGAAACAGGATCTCGCGGAGTTAACCTGACCGGGCAGGAACAGCGGTATTTGAGTACCAATCATGCCGAATTGGGTGCCCGGATGGCCGAGCACTGGGGATTTCCTCAACCCTTGATCAAGGCGATTGAGGGGCTCCGCACTCGGTCAAAATCGCCGCACTGATCAAGGGTCATCCGGAAAGTGATGACAGTCGGGTCTTGGTCGATAAAGCCCGTCAACTGTTTGGTCTTGATGCAACAATCACTGCAGCAATGGTCGATGACATTCTACAGGAAAGCGCAGAATTTTCGACTGCTTTAAATTGAATTGGCGGTTTTGTTGTGGTTGGGTCATGTTGTATAATGACCCGGAGCACCTCTTGAACTGCAGCTGAACAGCCAGGCAGAAGGATCCATGACTGCTGATTCACTACCTACGACAGACGATTCGTTAAACACCCCCCCTGAATGCCCTGCCGGTAAAATCGATTGTCCGTTCATCGAAGAAATTGTTGCGCTGCGTCAGTCAGTCACTGAGCTGTCAGCGTTGGCCCGCACCGATAACCTGACGGGTCTTGCCAACTATCGGTATTTTACCCAGGCTCTCGAACAGGAAATGGAACGTACCCAGCGGAGCGGCCAGCCGACAACCCTGGTCATGCTCGATATCGATTTTTTCAAAAAAGTCAATGATCAATGGGGGCACGAAGTTGGCAACCAAGCCCTGGTGCATATCGCCAAGCTGATGTTACAAACGGTGCGACGGCTCGATATCGCTTGTCGTTACGGTGGTGAAGAATTCGCAATTATTCTGCCGAATACCGACCTTTCCGCCAGTATCCCAGTGGCGGAAAGATTGCGCAGTTCAATAGCAGAAACGTCCTTGCCGGTCGGCGAAAAACAACTGCAGTTGACGGCCAGCCTGGGCATTGCGAGCTATGTTTTGGGAGAGGAGAGTCGCGTGGAAGAGCTGGTGCAGCGCGCTGATCATTACCTTTACCAGGCAAAACAGTCAGGGCGAAATCAGGTACGATATGCACCCTTGCCGGAAGTCGAGGTGGTCAGCCGCGAAGAACGTGAAGCGCTGTTCAAGCTGTTTGGCCGTAGCGCCAAAGAAAATCGCTCTGAACCATAAAGTTTATCCAGGAGGGCAACATGCAGATAGTCGTTTTAGATGGTTACGCACTCAACCCGGGCGATCTCGACTGGTCGCCGTTGAAAGCTCTCGGCAGCTGCGCTATTTATCCCCGGCTGACACCAGAAGAGATTGTCGACAAGGCGGTAAATGCTGAGATTATTCTCACCAACAAGGCACTTCTGACAGCTGACATTATTAAGGCTCTGCCGAAATTGAAATATATCGGCGTACTCGCCACCGGCTACAATGTTGTCGACCTGGAAGCAGCCAAACAGTCCGGCATTGTTGTCACCAATGTTCCCGGCTACAGTACCGACTCTGTCTGCCAGATGGTGTTTGCCTTGCTTCTGGAGATGACCCAACAGGTCGGCCATCACGCCCAACTGGTTCGGGAAGGGGAATGGAGCCGTTGTGAAGATTTCAGCTTTCAGGATCGGCCGCTACTTGAACTCGCCGGAAAAATCTTCGGAATTGTCGGTTATGGGCAGATTGGACACCGGGTGGCACAGGTTGCCCGGGTGTTCGGTATGCGGGTTCTGGTTCAGACTGCCAATCCGG
Source organism: Desulfuromonadaceae bacterium (assembly GCA_013138655.1). Taxonomy (GTDB): domain Bacteria; phylum Desulfobacterota; class Desulfuromonadia; order Desulfuromonadales; family Geopsychrobacteraceae; genus Malonomonas. The sequence goes on from WTCI01000156.1 coordinate 2,821, forward strand.
ATAAATACAAAGATGCCGCGGGGGTCACGTTTGTCGATATCGAAACACTCTTTTCTGAAGCTGATGTCATCAGTCTTCATTGCCCCCTGACCGATGAAACCAAAAATCTGGTCAACACGGCACGACTGGCGCGGATCAAGCAGGGAACCCTGTTGATCAATACGGGGCGTGGTC
>WTCI01000340.1 GCA_013138655.1 Desulfuromonadaceae bacterium
CTGATGGTCTGGTGCCGCCCATTCCAAGGGCCGCATGAACCCATCCCTGGGGCTTGACTGTCGCCATCCGGGCGACAGACACCCTTTCCATGGGCATCACCAGCACATCTTGCTGAACAGTTACAAATTATTTAACTAATGAAAGTAGATATTTATGCGTAGAGTTGTGGTCACCGGTGTCGGTATCGTGTCCCCCCTCGGGACAGGTGTTGAAAAAAACTGGACAGCCATTACCTCTGGACAATCCGGTTTGGGTCCGATCACCCGGTTTGATGCTGCAGACTTTTCGAGTCAGATTGCCGGGGAAGTGAAAGATTTTAACGCGGAACTCTATATTAATAAAAAAGAGATCAAGAAGATGGATCTTTTTATCCAATATGGTCTGGCCGCCGCAACGATGGCGTTGAGTGATTCCGGCCTGGAGATCACTGATGCAAATGCTGAGCGGGTCGGTGTCCTGGTCGGTTCCGGCCTTGGTGGTTTGCCGGCCATTGAGAAGTACCACAAAGTCATGCTCGAACGCGGTTACAAGAAAATCTCTCCGTTCTTTATCCCGATGCTGATCATCAACCTTGCTCCTGGCCATATTTCGATGAAATTTGGTGCGAAAGGGCCGACCCTGTCATCAGTCTCCGCCTGTGCCACAGGGACTCATTCGATCGGTGATGCCTATCACATGATCGCTCGCGGCGATGCCGATGCCATGTTTGCCGGGGGGACAGAATCAACGATCACTCCTTTGGGAGTTGGTGGTTTCAACGTCATGAAAGCTTTGTCGACGCGTAATGATGATCCACAAGCGGCCAGTCGTCCGTTTGAGAAGAATCGAGACGGTTTTATCATGGCCGAAGGTGCCGGTATTCTGATCCTTGAGGAATACGAAGCTGCCAAGGCCCGTGGTGCCGAGATTTACTGTGAAGTCGCCGGTTACGGGATGAGTGGTGATGCTTACCACCTGACCCAACCGGCTCCTGGCGGTGAAGGGGCAGCACGTTGCATGAAGATGGCGCTCAATAATGCCGGATTAAACCCTGAGGATGTCGATTATATCAACGCTCATGGTACGTCCACGCATTTCAACGATCTCTATGAAACCATGGCGATTAAAACTGTCCTGGGTGAGCATGCCAAGAAGGTCATGATTAGCTCGACCAAGAGTATGACCGGCCATGGCCTTGGTGCGGCCGGTGGTATTGAAGCGGCTTATCTGGCGCTGGTGTTGCAGAGAGGCGTCGTACCTCCGACCATCAACTATGATGAGCCTGATCCTGATTGCGATCTTGATTATGTCCCGAATGAGGCCCGCGAAGCAGCTTGCCAGGTGGCCTTATCGAACTCTTTCGGCTTCGGTGGGACCAATGCCACCCTCGCTTTTCGCAAGATCTGAGGTGCGAGATGATTGCTGTCGGAAGTGACCACGGTGGCTATGAGCTGAAGCAGGCGGTTTGCGAGTATCTGAAAAGTCGGCAAATTTCCTATGAAGATTACGGGACCTACAGCACTGAATCGGTTGATTATCCCGATGTTGCTGCCAAGGTTGCCGGCGCTGTCTCAAAGGGGGTGGTAAAAGAGGGAATCCTGATCTGCGGTACCGGTATCGGCGTGTCGATTGCCGCGAATAAATTCCCCGGTGTCCGGGCGGCATTGGTGCATGATGCTTTTACCGCGCAGATGGCACGTGAACATAATGATGCCAATATTCTGGTGATGGGTGGTCGGATCCTCTCTGCCGCAGAAGGTGCCAGGTTGGTTGGGATCTGGCTGGATCATCGGTTCGAAGGTGGGCGGCATCAGAATCGTTTGTCGAAGATAACTGCGACTGAGCAGAAATAAACGGCTAACAATGAACGGGGTAGCGATGAACTGCCCCGTTTTTTATAGAACAGGAGAAATGAGATGGTTGCTTCAAAGCTCGCTGAATTTGATCCGGAAATTGCCAAAACTCTGCGCGAAGAAACCGAGCGTCAGGAATACACCCTCGAATTTATTGCCTCGGAAAACTTTGTCAGTGAGGCTGTGTTGGAAGCACAGGGCTCGGTACTGACCAATAAATATGCTGAAGGGTATCCGGGTAAGCGTTATTACGGCGGTTGCGAAGTGGTTGATGTTGCTGAGCAACTGGCCATCGACCGGGCGAAAGAACTGTTCGGTGCCGAACACGTCAATGTTCAGCCCCATTCCGGTTCTCAGGCTAATATGGCGGTTTATATGGCGGTTTGCCAGCCTGGTGATACCGTACTCGGAATGAATCTGGCGCATGGTGGTCATCTAACGCACGGCTCACCAGTCAATTTTTCCGGTAAGCTCTATAACATTGTGTCCTATGGGGTGAAACCGGAAACCGGCATGATTGATTATGAAGAAGTTGAGCGCTTGGCGAAGGAACATCAGCCGAAGTTGATTGTTGTCGGTGCCAGTGCCTATGCCCGTGAGATCGATTTTCCGGCCTTCCGGCGGATTGCTGATGAGGTTGGCGCTGTCGTTATGGTTGATATGGCGCACATTGCCGGACTGGTTGCTGCCGGTGTTCACCCCGATCCGGTGCCTTACGCTGAATTTGTCACAACCACCACGCATAAAACCCTGCGCGGACCGCGCGGCGGGATGATTCTCTGTACGGAAGAATGGGCCAAGAAGCTCAACAGCAATATCTTCCCGGGGATCCAGGGTGGGCCGCTGATGCATGTCATTGCGGCCAAGGCCGTCGCATTAAAAGAAGCGTTGTCGCCGGAGTTTAGCGAGTATGCACAGCAGGTGGTTAAAAACGCTCAAACCCTGGCAAACGAACTGATTGCGAAAGGTTATAAGTTGGTTTCAGGCGGGACCGATAATCACCTGATGCTGGTCGATTTCACCGGCACTGAATTGACCGGTAAGGTGGCCGAGGCAACCTTGGAAAAAGCTGGGATTACCGTGAATAAGAATGCGGTTCCTTTTGATCCCCGTTCTCCATTTGTTACCAGTGGAATCAGGATCGGGACTCCGGCAACCACCACCCGTGGTTTGAAAGAACCTGAAATGCTCAAAGTTGCAGCATGGATCGACCGGGCGTTGAACAATATCGATAACGAAGCAGAGCTGGCCAAAATTCGTGCAGAAATCAAGGAGCTCTGTCAAGCGTTTCCCCTGTATGCTCATCGCTTGAAATAGGATTCAGTATGGAACGGCCAAGCTGGGATGAATATTTCATGCAGATCACTGTACTGGTCGCCAGTCGTTCGACCTGTCTGCGCCGCCAGGTCGGTGCGCTCCTGGTGAAGGAGAAGAACATTCTGGCGACCGGTTACAACGGTGCGCCGAGCGGCATTACTCATTGCGATGTCACAGGCTGTTTACGTGAGCAGTTAAAGGTCCCCTCCGGTGAGCGGCACGAACTCTGTCGCGGTTTGCATGCCGAGCAGAATGCGATTATTCAGGCCGCTCGACATGGGATCAATATTGCTGGTTCCACCCTCTATTGTACCGATTCACCATGTATCATCTGCAGTAAAATGCTGATTAATGCAGGTGTCGGTGGAATCGTTTTCAAGCGGGGTTATCCTGATCAATTATCACTGCAGATGTTGGATGAGGCAGGAATTTCCCATCAGCAGTTTCCCGTTGCGGAGCAGGTATGAAATGTCCCTTTTGTCAACATGATGATACCAGGGTTGTCGATTCGCGTTTGGGAAAAGAGGGGAATAACGTACGGCGGCGGCGTGAATGCCCGGCCTGCGAGCGACGTTTTACCACCTATGAGCGGGTTGAAGAAATTCTCCCCTGGGTGATTAAAAAAGACGGACGCCGGGAGGCATTCGATCGTTCTAAAATTATCTCCGGGATGCAGCGCGCCTGTGAAAAAAGACCGATTTCGGTTGAGCAGATTGAAGAAATGGTCGATCAACTGGAGCGGAGGTTCCAGGAATGCGGCGATAAGGAAATTGCCGCAAGCTTGATCGGTGAAGCGGTTATGGATAGCTTGCAGGTAGTCGATGAGGTTGCTTACGTTCGCTTCGCCTCGGTTTATCGACAGTTCAAGGATATCAATGAATTCATGGTCGAGTTGACCGACCTGTTGAAGCATTCTAAATAAAGCAGGTTCTAAAGATGTTTTTCAGCCGGAATATATTAGTGCCCCGTGCGGCTAATCCTGTCTTCTAATTCTGACCCTTTTCGGCGCTGCCAGTGTTGCGCCAACTTGACTTAACGCACGGCTAGGCCTGCGTTGGCACCGCCTTAGCAGCACCCAAAATGTCTCAGAATTCATTGACACGATTAACCGCACGAGACACTCGGTATTCCGGCTGTCGAGTTTTATAGCGGTTGCTTTTGGAGTAGCAGATGGCTGACAGCACCCAGCAACAATTTATGGCTCGGGCGATTAAATTGGCTGAGATAGGGCTGGGAAGAACGGCACCAAATCCACCTGTGGGTGCGGTTATTGTTCGCGATGGTCAAGTCGTTGGCGAAGGGTTTCATCCAAAAGCCGGGGAGCCGCATGCAGAAATTTTTGCCCTTAGGGAGGCAGCTGAAAAAGCCGCAGGTGCGGATGTTTATGTGACTCTGGAGCCCTGCTCTCATTATGGGCGTACCGAACCCTGTGCCGATGCTTTAGTGGCTGCCGGTGTCAAGCGGGTCTTTGTCGGTGTGCAGGATCCGAATCCACAGGTCGCTGGACGAGGCATTGAAAAATTACGTCAAGCCGGTATCGAAGTTGCCGTTGGCGTGCAGGAGCGACAGTGTCGTCGCCTGATTGCAGCTTTCACCCGTCACATAACGACTGGGTTTCCGTTCACTATCTATAAAACTGCCATGACGCTGGATGGCAAAACGGCGACGACCAGCGGGGATTCACAATGGATTTCCGGAGAACTGAGCCGCCAGCGCGTTCATCAGTTGCGTGACCGTGTTGAGGCGATCATGGTCGGTATCGAGACCTTGCTGGCTGACGACCCGCTGCTCAACACTCGTTTGTCGGATAATCGTCGTAGAGATCCTCTGCGAGTTGTTGTCGACAGCCGGTTGCGTATTCCGTTGAGCAGTAGAATGTTACGGCAAGAATCTTCCGCGTCGACGTTTATTGCGACAACCGCTGCGGACCCACAGAAAATTTCAGCATTGCAACAGCTGGGTGCCGAAGTGATGATTTTCCCTGAATCTGCCGGTGGCGTATCATTGCCCCATCTCTGGCAAGAGTTAGGGCGTCGTCATGTTCAGCGCCTTTTACTGGAAGGTGGGGCAACTTTGGCCGGAGCCGCCTTGCAGGCTGGTTTGATCGATCAGATGATGGTCTTTGTTGCCCCCAAAATGATTGGTGGCTCTGCCCGGTACGGAATCTTTAATGGTGAGGGTTGTCATAAGCTGATAAACGCGGTACGACTTGTCGAGCTGTGTTCCGAACAGCTTGGCGAAGATATCCTGATTACGGGGGATGTGGAGAAATGTTCACAGGATTGATTCAGGAAATCGGCAAGGTCGGCGGTCTCCAACGACGGGGAGATTCTGCTCAACTGCGGATCGTCTCGGAACTGGCCAACGGTGATCTGCAACTTGGTGAAAGTATCGCAGTGAATGGGGCTTGTCTGACGGTGATAACCTGGGACTCCAGCAGTTTTACCGTTGATGTCTCACCGGAAACTTTGACGTGTACAACCCTGGGCAGCCTGAGACCGAATATGCCGGTTAATCTGGAGCGGGCTTTACGCTTGAGTGACCGACTCGGCGGCCATCTGGTCAGTGGTCATGTTGATTGTATCGCGAAGATTCGTAAACGTTACCAGGAGCATAACGCGGTACGTTTTGAATTTGCGCTGCCTGAAGAAACCTTGCGTTACATCGTTATGAAAGGTTCAGTAGCGATTGACGGAATCAGTTTGACGGTTAACGAAGTAACACAGAACAGCTTTTCCGTTATGGTTATTCCGCATTCTCTCGCAATGACAACCCTGCAAAACTGTCGCGAAGGGGCAGAGGTCAACATTGAAACAGACCTGATCGGCCGCTATGTTGAGCGTCTTTTGCAGGGGAAGATAGCGCCGCAGAACAGCACCGGGATAAGCCTGGAGTCCCTTGCCAAAAACGGATTCATGTGAGATATTTCCCGGCTGGGGAATTCAAAAAAGGATTGAATAGATGCCGATAGCAAAAATTGAAGCCGCTCTGGACGATATCCGACGGGGTAAAATGGTCATTCTGGTCGATGATGAGGACCGTGAGAATGAAGGTGATCTGGTTATAGCCGCTGAAAAGGTGACTCCGGAAGCCATCAACTTTATGGCGAAAGAGGGACGTGGCCTGATCTGTCTTTCGATGACGGAAGCTCGCGCTGATGAGCTTGATCTGCCTTTAATGGTCAGTAATAACAGTTCCTCTTTCGGGACCGCCTTCACCGTTTCGATCGAAGCACGGCGTGGCGTGACGACAGGTATTTCTGCTGCTGACCGATCGCATACGATACAGGTCGCTGTTGCTGATGATACCACGGCCCGAGATCTCGCTCGGCCGGGACATGTTTTCCCGTTACGGGCGAAAAAGGGTGGTGTCATGGTGCGTGCCGGACAGACTGAAGGCTCAGTTGATCTGGCACGTATGGCGGGCCTTAAGTCGGCTGGGGTTATTTGTGAAATCATGAATGAGGACGGCACCATGGCGCGCATGCCGCAGTTGAAAAAGTTTGCTGCGCAACATGATTTAAAAATCATCGCTATCGCCGATATGGTCGCCTACCGAATGCGTAAAGAGTTGTTGATTCGGAGAGCAGCGGAAACGGTTCTGCCCACTTTCTATGGGGGTGATTTTGCCGCAATCGTTTATGAAAATGATGTTGATCATGCCCAGCATATCGCCTTGGTCAAAGGTGAAATTGATCCGGAAAAACCTGTTCTCGTGCGGGTTCACTCAGAATGTTTGACCGGCGACGTTTTCGGTTCGCAGCGCTGTGACTGTGGCGATCAGTTGCATGCCGCGCTGGCACAGATTGACGAAGAAGGTGTCGGTATCATCCTTTATATGCGTCAGGAAGGACGTGGGATCGGCCTGCTCAACAAGATCAAAGCCTATGCTTTGCAGGATCAGGGTCATGACACCGTAGAGGCTAATGAGGCCCTCGGTTTCAGTGCTGACCTGCGGGATTATGGTATCGGGGCGCAGATCCTGGCAGAGCTGGGGGTCAAAAAACTGCGTTTGATGACGAATAATCCGAAAAAGATCGTCGGCTTGGAAGGCTATGGCCTGGAAATTGTTGAACGTGTTCCCATCGAGATGAAGCCGCAGGCCGCAAATTTAAAATATCTGAAAACTAAACGGGAAAAATTGGGGCACTTGCTGGAAAATCTCTAGCCGAGCCTTTTACACGGAGGAAAATATGCCTGAGATTATCGAAGGAAAACTTGACGCCACGGGTTTTCGGTTTGGTCTGATCGTCAGTCGTTTCAACAGTTTTATCTGTGACCGTTTACTCGAGGGAGCAGTCGATACTCTTACGCGTCATGGAGCTGAAGAACTGCAGCTATCCGTGGTTCGGGTGCCGGGTGCTTTTGAAATTCCGCTGCTGGCCAAGAAGATGGCCGAATCAGGTAAATATGATGCGGTTATTTGTCTCGGTGCCGTCATCCGGGGCGCCACGCCGCATTTCGAGTATGTCAGTTCAGAGGTTTCTAAAGGGGTCGCGTCAGTTTCCCTCGACAGTGGTTTGCCCGTGGCTTTTGGTGTTTTAACCACGGACTCCGTTGAACAGGCTATTGAGCGTGCCGGGACCAAGGCTGGCAACAAAGGCGCTGAGGCGGCGATGAGTGCCATTGAAATGGTCAACTTGATGAAGGTGATCTGAGCGGATGTCGACCAACAATCGTCGTGTCGGGCGTGAGTGCGCACTGAAAATTCTCTTTGCCCTGCGACTTGATGAACAGGCCGATGTTTCACGTTTGCTCAGCGAGTTTTGGCAAAACTTTCGTTTTGCCGATGACGCCTTGGGTGAGCCTCTGGAAACAGAGGAAGGTTCACTTACGACAGCGGCACGGACCTTTGCGGAACTTCTGGTCAAAGGTGTTATTGAGTATCGTGCCGTGATTGACCGGGAAATTCGTGAAGTCGCTAAAAACTGGTCTCTGGAAAGGATGTCGAGTGTCGATCTGTCGATATTGCGGCTCTGTTCTTACGAATTACTCTATCAGCCGGATATTCCTGTCCGTGTCTCGATCAACGAGGCGATCGAAATTTCCAAGCGTTATGGCACAAAGGATTCACCGGCATTTGTCAATGGTCTGCTGGATAAAATCGCCCAGAAGGCAAGAAAACTTGACAGTAAGTGACTTGTAAAGACGGTCAGGGCTTAAGAGGAAGTTATGGACTCAATAAAGGTAGGGTTGCTTGGTTTCGGCACCATCGGAACCGGTGTTGTGAAGGTCTTTCAAAAAAATTCTGAGTTATTGCGGCAACGGCTCGGGCAGTCTCTGGAACTGGTCAAGATTGTCGATCTCGACATCACGTCAGATCGCGGGGTTACCCTGGCTCCCGGAATGTTGAGCACAAACGTTGAAGATATCATCGACAATCCGGAAATTGATCTGGTGATCGAACTGATCGGCGGTTATGAACCGGCCAAGTCGTTTATCCTCAAGGCTATTGCGAACGGTAAGCATATTGTTACGGCAAACAAGGCACTGATGGCAGTTCATGGACAGGAGCTTATTGCCGCTGCGAATCAACAGAACGTTGCAGTGATGTTTGAGGCCGCAGTTGGCGGGGGGATTCCGGTTATTTCGGCTATTAAGGAGAATCTCTGTGCCAATCGTTTCAGTAATGTGTTGGGGATTCTAAACGGCACATGCAACTTTATTTTGACCAAGATGACTGAAGAAGGGAGCGACTTTGCCCCGGCTCTCAAAGAGGCACAAGAACTGGGATATGCTGAGGCTGATCCGACTTTCGATATTGAAGGTGTCGACACGGCCCACAAAATTGCCCTTTTATCCGCCCTCTGCTTTGGAACAAAAGTCGACTTTGATCAGGTTTACACCGAGGGGATTACCAAGGTCGCTGCTATTGATATCCGCTTCGCGACCCAGATGGGGTACAAGATCAAACTATTGGCCATTGGTAAAAATTATGGTGATCATATTGAGGTCCGGGTCCATCCGACCATGATTCCAACCAGTTATCAGCTTGCTGAGGTTGATGGGGTGTTTAATGCGGTTCGCCTGTCGGGCGATTTTCTCGGCCCGGCATTGCTCTATGGCAGCGGTGCAGGGATGGAGGCGACGGCCAGTGCCGTCATGGGTGATGTCATGGCCATTGCTCGGGATATCGCTTCCGGAGCGAAACAGCGAACCCCGATTATGGGCTATACTACTGACCAAATCGCCGATCTGCCGATTAAGGCAATGAATGATATTGTCAGTCATTATTATCTACGCTTCGCTGTTGAGGATGCCCCGGGGGTACTGGCGCAGATTTCCGGAATTCTCGGTCGGTATGATATCAGTATCCAATCGATGATTCAGCCGGAACGGCATACCGCAGATGCTGTACCGATTGTCATTATGACCCATGGTGCGAGGGAATCCAATGTGACCAAGGCCCTGGCCGAAATTGATCAGTTGGCCATTGTCCGACAAGCGACCCGTCTCATCCGGGTGGAAAATAACCTGGGTTGATGTCCCTCTGCACCGTCATTAAAAGAGGCCGTCTGCGAAGGTGGCCTTTTTGTTGTTTGATGGTTTCTCAATCGGTTGAAATTCTCGGTACAACCACGTAACGTTTGATTTTTCGCGTGGTGGTTTTCGGGAACTCGTCCTCGCGCAGGCTGAATTTTTTCACCCGCTTGTAGTCAGCCGAATCCTTACCGTACTGAAGAATCTCGCGGCGCATCAATTCTTCAATTTCAGCCCTTGAAAGTGGGCCATCCCCCTGATCTTTTTCATAGTTGAAGAGATTTTCTTTATCAGGGAAAATAACGGCATAAGATCGGAAGAGCAC
>WTCI01000078.1 GCA_013138655.1 Desulfuromonadaceae bacterium
GCGTTCCCGGCAAGAGGAGATCGAACTGTATGAAAGCTGAAGATTTCGACAAAAAATTTGACGACGGCCAGAGCATAATTGACGATCTGGATCTTTCCAGGGCTAGACGGCCCGAGCAGGAGCAAAAGCGCGTCAATGTTGATTTCCCCATCTGGATGATTCAATCTCTGGACAAAGAAGCTCGACGCCTCGGTGTTCCCCGGCAATCAATCATCAAAATGTGGCTCGCTGAGAGGCTTGAAAAGATCGCAAGCTGATAGCCTCCCAAGACAAACATTATCACAACAATTAAGCCCCCTTTGGTTCCCGCTATGTGCAGACCCGAAGGGGGCTTAATTATTCTTCAAAAGAGAAATTTACTAGCTTTGAAAAACGGTCAGATCCTGCCAGAAGCCGCTTTCAAAAATGAAATCCTGATTTTTGAAAGGATGACTCCCCCTTAGCTTTAAAGCCGGAGCAGTCTTCATATGCTATTCTTTCCCAACCATCGGTCAGTCGCCTCATCCTGAGAAGTGGAGCCGATGCCTAAAAGCATGCGGAGGCAGTCATGAAAAACAAACGACGTATCCTGGCCAATGCCGATATCGCGGAAATAGTTCTCGCTCCTCCGCGGGGGCACCAGCACCTGCGCGCCACCATCAAGCTGCATTCGGGGGAAGAAATCATCCTGCAGGAGGCGACGGTGGCCAACCTGGTGCGAGCCTACGTGGGAATCAAGACTCATCCCAAAAGGAGGAGCTATCGATTGATTGGACGGGAGTTGACTGAGGCGGAGATGAAGAAGGGGTTTGCTGCTTGGCAGTTGCTTGAGAAGGAGAGTGGGACGGGGAGTTAGATGTGCTGTGAAAGGTTGAAATCACCCGATCGGGCAGGCGGCAGAAATTATCTAAATTACTTATGAGATCCGTGCAGAATGGTCAGAAGCCCGTCTCTAAAAGAACACTCTCGATTTTTGAAACTCCGATGCTGTATGTGTGCAATTGACCTCTTAGATGAAGCAGGACATCGTTCCAGCACAACATGCAAGACGGCCCAACCATTTGGAATCAGGTTGGGCCGTTTTTGTATTACGGATGGTGAGTTGTGAGAAACGCCTCTTGTCAATGTTGAGACCTGACCTTTGAATTGTGGGCTTCTATCCTTCAAAAAGGCTTTTTACCCAACGCCAGAACTTTTGCAGAACCCCACTACGCTGACGATCAAGGGCTTCATAGTAAGCACGTCGATGCTCCCCGCAAATTGAAGTGAGTTGCGGGGGAATCCATCCAATTCACTCCTAGAACCTGTAAATCACACCAATGTGCGGCACCGCAAATTGGATATTGCTGCCACTGGTGAACACCTCGTGATAATCGCCGCCCAGTTCAAGGGTCCACTTAGGTGTGAGGTCGTAGTTAACACCGGCACCTACGTTGTAGCCTGCTCTTGATGAACCGCTTTCCGGAATATAAAGCCCGCCACCACCCTTGACATAGGGACGCAACGGATTTGTGGTGAACTCGTACTTGAGATTGGCCGAAAGATTCCACCAATGGGTGTCATTGGCAGCATCGAACTGGTTAAACCCAACAATTCCCACCACCCACAGTTGCGGTGAGAGGCGCTTTTCGATATCCAACGCAAGACTCAGTCCCGAATTGTAACTGCTGTTGAAGTTGCCGAGCGGCAGGGCCAGACCAAGATGCATACTGGCGCGCCAGCTGCTGAGTTGATCCGCCAGATTGAAGGCCATGGCCTTGTCACGGGCAGTAACGCTGATATTGACATCTGCGGCACTCACACCCGCGGGCATATTCAGCATCTGGCTGTAGTTGCCATCCAGTTCATCCTTCACCTTGCCAACAAAGGTTCCCTGCGATGCCGTCATAGTGATCTGACTGGCATAGCGTGGGCCGAGGTAATTGCCGAATTTGTCCTTCGGAGTAACAACCACATGGTACTGCTGCAGGTCGCCTACAGGATCGGTCTGCGGCATAACCGCCACCTCGATATTGTTCGGATCGACATTGACGGTGATGTATTTCTGGATCAGCGCCTCACGATCAAATTTGCTACTACTGCTGTTGCCGTTGGCCTGAAAATAGAAAGAGTAGCTGCCCTCCTTCAGCGTGTCATTGAAACGATTGGTGTAAACACCATCGCCCGCTATTTGATCGGCGTGACTGCCATCATCATAGAGTCGCAACGTCACCGGTCCGCTACGTTGCGGAAACTGAACCTTACGCGTATCGACAAGAAACATCGCCTTGCGCTGTACGTTGTGCAGGGACTCATTGTTGATGACTGCCGGAACTGTCGCCAGATCTTTGGAACTGACACTGTTGCCAGCAAACCAGTTACCGGCGCCATTGTCGGGACGGGTGATGGTGACGGTAATGGCGCTGACTCCGAGTACCGGCTTGCCCGGTTCGGCCAGACGCGCCGTCAGAGTGACTGGCTCGCCGGTTTGGTATGAGGTTTTGTCAAGAGCAGCACTCATCTTGAGAGCAGAATCGTTGATTACGCTGTACTGATAGTTCTCCTGTGCCCCTGGCGACAGCTGGCCTCCGTTTACCTCGATGGTCCACGGATTCACGTCCACCTTACCGGTCTGCCCCAAGAAGGAACGATCGACAGTGATAATCTTATAGGTGTCACCCTGGAGAACCTGCACACTAGGCAACGTATTCGCTTCGACACTCAGACCATCGGATGACTTCACTGTCAGTCCAAGCCGCCCGGCAGCGGGTGTAACCCAGCTGAGGAAGAAGCTGACCTTACGATCATGTTCGTTGATGGCAACAAAGTGGGAATTTATCATACCAGCACTGATCACACCAAGTGGATCGGCGCTCACCGCCAGCCCCAGGCCGTCGGCTAAGATCTTGTTGTAGCTGGCGGCCAGCGCTGTCGCCGGGACCCACGCGCCGGGGTCAAATCCCGCAGCCTGTGTGACATCGCTCCAATCGCCTGAGGTGGCGCTGGCAAGCTCATCGAGGAAGTGGTTGTCGACATCACCGGGGCGCGCAAAGCCGATGGTATAGACGCTGACATCGGCAGCTGTGAGCCCACTAACCAGTGCCGTGAAGGTGGCATCGCCTGCCTCAACAGAAGTTGGACAGTTATGATAGCCATCACTGAGCAGCACGATGGCCTTGCGGCTCTCACTGCTCAACATATCCTTTGCCGTATTCACACCTGCCAGCAACGGCGTATTTCCTTCGGCCACCAGACCAGGAATGGTGGTGGTGACGGCAGTGTCATGACTTGCCGTTGTCGTCTCCGTCATGGCGTTGAGCACTTGACCGTTGCACCCCACTGTGCCACTCCACGGATGTGGCGGGAAGGTGGCGATGCCAAAACGGGTGGTTTCATCGCCATGCGTGTGAAGCAGATCCATGAACGGAATTGCTGCGCGTTTGGCAAGCGTCAGCCGCTGCTGATCCACCGGCACGCCACTCATACCGTTGTGATCCCAACCCATGCTGCCTGAAGTGTCAAACAGCATAACAACCCCCGGCTCTGTCGCTGTGGCCGCTTCACGCAGGATCAGGTCATCAAGGTTGTTCTCGCCAAAATCGGTGGAGACATAGAGCTCCATAATGCCGGTGTCATCGGAGAAATCATACTCGGTCCATCTGTCGCCAGCCGCCGTGGCGCTACCGGTGATAGGATCGGTCTGAAAACGGTTGCGGTACGCCTGCACCTGCTGATAGGCATCATCGAAGGCGACGCCATCACGCACACTCAGATCATGATAGGCCCTGAGGCTCAGCGCCGGGATGCGTTTATAGGTCCAGGTGCTGTCATCGTCCCAGACAAAACCGGGAGCTAGGATATCAACAAAATGGATAACGTATCGCCCCCGCTCAGAAGTGGTTGGCGTGCTGTCCGGACAATTGGCCAGGGTCACAAACGGGCTGAAATAGTAGGTCTTGTCGCCGCCCCCTTCGTTAACCACGTACGCATAGCCACTAACGGTACTGAAGACCAGCTGGGTATCGTAGGTGCCATCGGCATCCACATCGGCCCACACTGCACCCGCCTGACTACCCGCTGGAGTTACGCACCATCTCACCCCGGTTGCTGCCGCCAGGAAGTCATCAATCACATCACCGGTGTCGGCATGGCCGTAGGTGCTGAACATTAACCCCATCAGCAGAAAAAAACAGATCTCCATAAAACACAATGGGCTTCGGTGTAATCGCATTGAGGGTAAAACTCTGGATAGTGGTTTCATGGCACCTCTCCTTGTTGCAATGGGAGCACCGCGAGTACCGATGCACCTCGCCGTCAAATCCAATTCTGTAACCATTGCATCTATCGCTATCCGCCGTTACAGGTTGGCCTTCAGGCAATTCATGGAGCCAGCAATAACAAAAGACCGAGCACACCATAAGGATCTAACTCCTTCGGCAGCTCGGCCATCTTTGTCCCAAAGACCCGTCGCTTTCCGCTCCCCCCCTCACGAAAGGATTGGCTTTTTCGGGATTATCATTACGGTTGTGATGTGTCTTTACTTCTATCAGAACTTAATGAGAGGTCAAGACTTTTGCTAGATTTTTTTAGATTGTCTGCATTCCGAGGCGGAGGTAGGTGGCGCTTTGGCGGTCTGGATCATCTGTCCTAAATGTTGTTCCATCCAATTTTGACTGGTCGAACAGGGGATAACATGCGGATTCTTATGAACTCCGCAATGCAATACACTCGACCGTTTTCGGACAATTGTCAAAACTTAGCAGTTATGACAGGTGGCCGGCATAACTGCTAAGCTCCTCATTTCGTTACTCAAAAGTCCTGTCAAAATTCATTCGCATTTATCCAAAGGAATTTTGAGGGGGTAGGCGGATCGTCCTAAAACTCACTATATTTCACACGCCAGATTGACCTCTTCGGCAGGTACGACAATTTGAATTCACTCTGTCTTTGGAACTTACTCTTGGAACCAAATCGCACAAAAGCAAGTTGAGCAGTTCCATCTCATGCACATCATGCATCCAGGCGGCACGGCAGATCCTTAGAGGGTTTTCGCTGATCAGTCCTCCCGAACCGCCAGGCATAGATTATCAGCGGCAACATCAGCAAACAGGCACAGAGATAGGGCAAAGTGTGATCGATCTGGTACAGGCTGGTACCCACAACCGGCCCTAGCACGAACCCAGCCGCAGGGCAGGCGGAAATCAGGCCGCCGACCGCTCCCTGTTCTTCGGGACCAACCGACAAAGAGGCCCCGGCCGTGAATCCGGGCGAGACCATACCCAGCCCTAACCCCAAGATTCCCAGGAACGCGACCAGCGCCGCAATGCTGCCTGCGAACAGTAGCAAAGCATAGCCGACCATCAATACAGGCAGTCCCAGGTTCATCAGTCGGATCGGATTCATCTTCACCCGGCTCGCCAGATAAGCTTGGGAAAAGAACGACATGACCGCCGAAACCATCATCCCCATGCCGAGGGCCTGGGCCGTGGCCCGGCCGTCGAGGGCGAAGCGATCCTGAAAGTAGAATCCGATGGTCTGGCTCATCATCGAGAAGGCGAAGAAGGTAAGAAAACCGACTAGAATGTATGGGAAATACCGTCCATCAAACAACTTTAGCTTCAGCTTTGTGGTGGTCCGGGAGGCTGTTCGTGGGGGTTCCTTCAAAACAACGGCAACCAGAATCGAACTGAGCAGCGTAATGCCTGCGGCAATATACAGTGGCGCCAGCAGACCGATGGTGGCAAATAGTCCGCTCAGGGCCGGTCCAAGGATCGCGCCCAGGCTCCTAGCTGCCCCCAGCCGTCCCATCCCCGCCATCCGCTGCTCCGCAGTGGTGGTATCCGCGATATAGGCCGAGGCGGCGCTGGGAGAAGCTGACATCAGCGAGGCCATCAGCACCCGCGAGAAAATCGCCAACAGATACAGGGTCATCCCCGAAAGAAGTCCCTTGATCCCAAATAGAAAAACCGAGGCAAACAGGATGCAGCCGAAGGCATAACCGTACAGGCCCAACAGCAGCACAGGCTTGCGGCCCCAACGATCGCTGGTGCGTCCCCAGGCCGGGCTGGTCAAGGTGAAGACCAGAGAAGAGCAGGTGATGATCAGGCCAATCTGCACTTCCCCAAAACCGACTTCTCGACCCAGAGGCGCCAGTAGGGCAAAGGTCATCGACTGGCCAACGCCGGTGGCAAGCACGCTGAACAGAACTAACCGGGTGGAGAACTTGGGCGCGGAAGCTGGGGAGAAAATGGAGGGCATAAGATTAAACAGTAGGCTATCGTGGGCACATATGCAATGCGATTTGTAAACAGCATCGGCCTTCATTTATGCGTTGAAAACGAAAAGGAATTCTTCTGTTCACAGCCTTTAGTCATGCCGAAAAATTTTCGGTTCCAACTGATGGCGATTAAGTAATTTATAAAATTCAGTGCGGTTGCGTTTTGCCAGACGTGCAGCCAGGGTTACATTTCCCTGGGTCATTTGTAAAATACGCACAAGATAATTCCTCTCAAATTCACTTTGTGCGTCAGCCAGGGGTACAATTTCCCCGGTCTTGCCCCGCAAGGCCTTGTTTATCTGTGCTTCCGAGATGATCGGTGTAACGGTTAATACGGCAACCTGTTCAACGACATTTATTAATTGCCGGATATTGCCTGGCCATGGTGCTGTCATCAATACTTCCATGGCTTCGGGCGAGAATGATTTAGCCACACAATTTTCAGAACGTTTTCGCAGTTGTTGCAGGAAATGATTTGCCAACAAGGAAATGTCTTCACGTCGTTCACTGAGTGGCGGTAGTTCCAGCATGACCACATTGAGCCGGTAGTACAAATCTTCACGGAAAGTACCTGCCTGAATAGCTGCATCAAGATCTGTATGTGTTGCGGAGATGACTCTTACATCGACGGGGATAGATTGAGTAGCACCGACAGGCCGAACCTCTCCTTCCTGTAGCACACGCAGCAATTTTGCTTGAAATTCAAGCGGCATATCGCCGATCTCATCCAGGAACAATGTCCCGCCATCAGCAGCTTCAATTAAACCGGTATGGTTACGATCCGCTCCGGTAAAGGCGCCTTTACGATGGCCGAATAATTCTGACTCCAGTAGATTGTCAGGAATAGCCGCGCAATTGATCGGCACAAAAGGCTTCTCATAGCGTGGGCTGGCATTATGAACTGCGCGTGCCAATAACTCTTTACCTGTACCGCTGTCACTCTGAATAAGTATGCTGACTTCACTTTGCGCAATACGTTGTGCCTGTTTCAGCAATTCTTCCATAGCGGGGTTTTGGGTAATTATTCTACTCCGCCAACCCAGGTCTTTTTCCTCGCTGACCTTTTCCATTGCCGGATAACATTGTTCCAGTGCGGCTTTGATATTTAAAATTAATTGTTGACTGTCAAACGGCTTGGTCAGATAACTGAAAACCCCTTTATGCGTGGCATCAACTGCATCCGGAATCGTGCCATGTGCTGTTAAGATGATAACGGGCAATGAAGGATATTTATGTTGCACCGAACTGAAAAGCGTCAATCCATCCATGCCTTCCATCCGCAAATCTGTAATAATCAAATGTGGAAGAAAAGCGTCAAGTTTACCCAGCGCCTGATGTCCACTGTTGGCAGTTTCAACCCGGAAATCAGCTGCCGTCAATCTCAATGACAGCAATTTCAGTAACCTGGGATCATCATCAACCAGTAAAATTTTATTTTGGCTCATGAGGTATTTTATCCGTTGAGGGTGTACTGATTTCCTGCTCTCTGGCATTAATATTTTTGTCGATATTTTTAAGCTGTTTCAGTGTTGATTGTGCTTTTGTCAATTGCTCCAGCAAATTTAAAGAGATAGCGCGTTCTTCCTTCAACTGATTTTTCAGTGTCTGTTGATGACTCTGTATTTTTTTACGCCATTGAACCTCGTCCGCCAGTAACCATGCGATTTGCTTGTCCTGAATAGCGGGTGTTTTTTCTTTTTCAAAAAAATCTTTGAGTAACTGCTCTGTCTCAGAATCATTATTTAATCTGAATTCCGGCATCCACAGCAACATAGCCAGACGCAACTGATCACAAGGAATTTCTGCATGATTCAAACTCACTCGTAACATTGCCTGCTCCTGCTCCAGTTCTTCCACAGACATCATCCTGAGTGCTTCATAATAGCTCAACAACCCGCCCTGTAATTGTGACTTTGTATAAATGATCGGCGCACAAGCAGAGAGCATCCAGAGCAACAATATTAACAGCAGGGGAAATAAAATCTGGATTCGATTAGTTCCGTCACTCATTTTTCTTCTCCAGTTATCGCTAAGGGCAAACAAACCCTGAGGTGTGCACCTTGAGATGACTCTACCACCTGAATGCTGCCCTTATGTAAACGAACATAGCGTTGGGCAATGGCCAGACCCAATCCGGTACCTTTAACAGGGCTCTTGGCTGCTTGCTTTCCCTGAAAAAATGGCTCAAAAACCTGCTGCCGGTTTTCAGCGTTGATTCCAACACCCCGATCCATAACATCCAGACAAGCCATTTTGTTCTCAATGCCGAGTTTGATTTTTATTTCCGTAGCATCCGGTGAATATTTAATGGCATTGGACAATAAATTGTCGATCACCGTTCGCAATTGCTCAGGCTCACCTGGAATCTCAACGGGGTGAATGTCTCTTTTGACACGGATGTGTCGCGGCCGCATCGCCAACTGGTGCTTTTTGATAACTTCATGGATCATTCCAGCCAGATCTACCACCGGTTGAAGTCGAGAGGGCCTATCCTGCGCCAGGGCAAGATTAAAATTAAGCAAGTCCTCGACCTGTGTCTGTAACAGCAGGCTGCTTTCTTGCAAAATTTTCACCACCTCAGCCTGTTCTTTATTTAGCGGCCCTACTACCTTATCACGTAATAACCCCGCCCCTTCGCGAATCGCAGTCAACGGAGTTTTTAATTCATGCGATACATGCTGTAAAAAAACGAGTTTCTGCTTATCCAGTTCAGACAGGCGCTGTCGCATCCAGTCCAGTTGTTCTCCTAGTTCACGTACATCCTGAGGACCAGATACTGAAACCGGAGTGGCCAGTTCTCCTGCGCCCAGACGGCGGATAGCTTTCCCCAGGTTACGTAATGGCCTGGTAATCAACACACTGAAAATTCCCGCAAGTATTAGTGCTAGAGGTGTTAACGCAATCGCTTGCCATAATAACATCCGTTGCACACGTTCAATCTGTAGATTCATGGCCTCACTATCATCAACAATCCATTCTGTTACGGCCGTGGGAATCGGGCGCACAATATCAGCCAGTTTAAACGCCGGATCGAGCTTCTGTGAATCATTCCCCGGCATGGCGTCCCATTTCTTTAACTGACCATACAGGGCCTCTTCACGTTGTGAGAGCTTGTCAATCTGGCCTGATAAATCCATTTGGACCGGTAAAGCCGACAAGCGTGCAATAGCTCCAGTGAGCTGTTCTCGCTGAGCCTGGTAACGTTCAAGCAATATTGGGTCACGCAAAACACCATATTGCTCAGCACTTCGTTCCATGCTCAACGCTTGCGTGGTAATCAGCCGACTGGCCTCAACTGCCTGTGCAGAATCCCGCACAGCTTTTTGCATTCGCACTGCCAGCCTGTCGACCTGAAATACCGTACTGATCAGAGCAACCATCAAGGGAATAACAACCAGAAAAAAACCCAGCAAAGTAAGCTGACGAATCGAACTGGATAACCGTATTTTCATTTGGCCCTCATTGACAGGTCGCAAATCCTGTAAGTTTTCAGACAGTTACATTGGATGTCGTCAAATGGCGACGGTTCAGAATCCTGCATTACCGCCAGTTACCAGATTTCTTCTAAAGATACTGTCGCCAGACGGCGACAATCTACCGCAGTGAACAGAGTTATGGATTGCTGTCAACAGGACCTAAGTACCTGAATAATATGTATTTATTGGTAGTTGGCACAAGGGCTGCAATGCTTGTGATCAATCGCATGTGGCGACTAAATGACCAACCGACTTTAGAATGGAGAAATTACTATGTCAAAGAAATTACTGATCGTTGCTCTGGCTGTTCTGGCCTCCAGTGTTGTTGTTGCGGCTGATGCCTTTACCGCGCTTGATGTAGATAACAGTGGCTCTATTAGCCAAGCTGAAGCTGTTGCTCTGCCAAGCTTGGCCGAACAATGGAAAGCTCTGGATACCGACGGGAATGGTGAACTGAGTGTTGAAGAATTTTCCAAGTATGAAGCCAAGGAATCTAAATGATTAAAGGATGGCAGACAGTATAGGACTCCATACTGCCTGTACTGCTAGATCAATGAAAGAGGGGGAAAAGCTCCGCACATGTTCACATGCGGAGCTTTTCTTATTGGAATAAAAGAGGGACATCCCCGAATGGCATTAGTTTAAGGGTTCGTAGCACGCTCCCCAGCAAAACCGGGACTGTCCCCACCGGCTCCTGAGCGAAGGCGAAGGGTGGGGGCTGTCCCAGGCTTTTGCGATGCGAACCACCACAGTTTCATAACCGTAAAGCCGG
>WTCI01000198.1 GCA_013138655.1 Desulfuromonadaceae bacterium
ATGCCGACATGAGTCACCCGCGTTCCCCCTTTGGTGGCGAAGAAAACCAGATCCCCTTTCTGCAGGTTCTGTTGAGCGATGTAGTGCCCGGCTTTGAACTGCATGCGTGAGTTGCGCGGCAGGTTGAGGCCGTTGAGGCGGTAGCTGACCATGGTCAGGCCGCTGCAGTCGAAGCCGTTTTTGCGATCTTCCCCACCCCAGCGGTAGGGTACACCGAGGAAGCGTTTCGCTGTTTTCACCAGCTCTCCACGTAAATCCCCTTGGCCGCTTTTCTGGATTCTGGCGGCGGCATAGTTTTCCGGGATGACAATGAAAAAGTTGCCGATCAGGTTTTGTCGTTGTAATTGTTCCGCTTCCCCGCGCGTGGTCGCGTATTCTTGATGGTTGCCGAAGCGGACTTTGTAAAGTCCTGATTCGTGTAAAAAGTGATAAGCATCAATTCCCCGTGCTTCAAGCAGCTGCTTCAGACGGACCGCATTGTCGAGCTTGGTAAAGGCTCCCACCTGAATCGAAAAGCCCATTTTCTGTAAAGGTTTTACGGGTTGCGTGGCGACTGGCGGAACGTCTTTAAGGAGATCGGCGATGGGGTCTGTTGCCACCCGCTGCCGCGTGGGGGAACCACAGGAACAGAGGGTGAAAACGACAAAACAGCAGAGTGCCCGAAAGAGAAAATTCATGGGCGACAGCATAGCAGAAGAGCCAGGCAGAGGGCAAAATAACCGACAAACCAGGGGAGCGAATCGATGAACAGCAGATTCTTCAATTTTACTCCGCGCTCAAGCAGGGTTTTGTTGTCCGTGGTGCTTTGATGCCGGATGCCCATACCGGGTGCTCGATACCAATGGTGGTGAAACAGCCGATGCGGATCAGTACAGCAAGAGCTTTGTCTACGGGGGCTATTCGAGACACTCCCTATGGTTCTGCGCAAATGAAGATTCCTGACTGAGGCTCGTCAGTGCAGTGCTGATGGAACTTTCAGAGGAGTGGGAAACAGGGCGAACATATTTGAAAATGTAACCCAGGTTGAGGCGCCCAATTGTGGAATTGCTGAAATCACAGAGAGAAAGTTGCTTTATCGCGAATTTGTTTTAGAATGTATTTTTCCATGAAAAACCAAATGAAAAGTCCAAAAACTTTTTTATGGGTTGAAGCAAAATGAGGGGGCTTTTTTATTTTGAGGAGACTTTTCTATTTGGCGGAGGGTGACTCCAACCCTGGACTGATCGATTATTTGGAGGGAAACGGCTGGCAAATTCACCAAGCCGCGAATCTTGACGTGGCCAGGAACGAAATTCCCAGCCATGACTTTCATGTCGGGGTGATCCAACTGGAGCATTTCACGACCGACTGTCTGCTCCCTCTCGAAAATCTCATTCTTTGCGGCACGGACATGGAGTGGATCATCGTCCTCCCCAAGGACTGCCTCAAATTTCCGGCCTGCTGTAAATTCATTACTGAAAATTTCTTCGACTACCACTCGTTGCCCATCGTTGGACAAAGGCTGTCAAGCTCGATTGGGCATGCCTATGGCAAGGCCATGTTGAAACGAAAAGTCACTCCCCTGAACGTCAATTTCAGTGACCATTTTCTTGGCCAAAGCGAGGCGATGCAGGGCCTGTATCGACTGATTGTCAAGATTCGATGCGTGGATACTCCGGTGTTGATCTGTGGTGAAAGCGGCACCGGCAAAGAGTTGGTCGCTCATCTGGTCCACCAGAACTCGGCCCGCTCAAAAGCGCCGTTTGTGACGGTAAATTGTGGCGCGCTACCGTCCACTCTCATTCAAAGCGAACTTTTCGGGCATGAAAAAGGCTCGTTCACCGGGGCCTGTGAGCGAAGGATGGGCAAAATCGAAGCCGCCCAGGGTGGCACGATTTTTCTGGACGAAATAGGCGATCTTCCGCTCAAACTCCAGACCAACCTGCTGCGCTTTCTTCAGGAAAAAACCATTGAACGGGTCGGTTCCCGCCAGAGCCTGTCCATCGACGCCCGGGTTATTGCCGCCACCAATGTCGATCTTGAGCAGGCAGTCAAAAGCGGGCATTTTCGCGAGGACCTCTATTATCGGCTCAACGTTCTTAATATCAACCTGCCGCCCTTGCGCGAAAGAACAGGGGATGTCGAACTGCTGGCGACAGCCTTCCTGGAAAAGTTTTCCAGAGAAAACAACCGGCGGATCAAGGGGTTTACTCAGCAGGCTCTGCGGATCATGAATAATCACCCTTGGCCGGGCAATGTCAGGGAATTGATCAACCGCATCCAGAGGGCCGTGGTCATGGGTGAAAAACATCTGCTTTCTCACCTGGATCTCGGGCTGGAAAAGCACAGCGCGTCTCGCGCGCGCCTGACTCTCCATCAAGCACGGCAAATCGCCGAAACCGAGGCGGTCCGAAACAGCCTGTTCTGCAACGGCAACAATATCTCCGCAACAGCCAGGCAGCTTGGCATCTCACGGGTAACTCTCTACCGGTTAATAGACAAGTTGCAGATCAACTCCCAAGTTGCAGATCAACTCCACCAAGATGTGTCTTTGAATTGATTTTTCGATAAATTCAGGAGCGAACCGCCATGATAAGCAAAACCGTTGGTACTAAATTAAGTGTTTTTCTGACTGCTTTAATCTTTCTGGTGAGTTCCACTCTTGGTTATGCTGCTCCACCTTCCGATGCCCCGCAGAATAAAATTGACGAACTACTGACGCTTATCGAAAAGCAAAGCTTGCAACTCAAGGAACAACAACAAGCGATAGAGGCTCAAGACCGGCGTTTTCTCGATTACCAGCAAAAAATGGAGATATTGCTCGAACAGCAGCAGGCCAACATCGCCGAGCTGCAATCCCGAATCGGTGCGCCCGGCACATCAACACCATCCCGCGGTCAGCAGGCAAAAGCACCCTCAACAATCACCACGGCGGGGCCTCCCACTCCTGAATCCTCCGCCACGCAGCACAAGACCGATGACGAGGGGCAGCCCGCGCCGGAAACCGCCGGGCCGATCCAGCCGGTGGGCCGACCGCCTGAACCGCCGAAGGAGAGTCGTCCTCCAGAAGTCGCGGCCATCTTCGACCAACCGGGAGTTTTGACGCCGAAGGGCTCGCTGATCCTGGAGCCTTCCCTACTATCGTCCCATTCATCCAATAAACGTATTTCCCTGCATGGCTATACCATTATTCCGGCGATTACCATCGGGTTGATCGATGTCTTGGCAATTTCCCGCGACACCTATGTCGCCGCGCTGTCCACCCGTTACGGGTTGACCAATCGCCTGGAACTGGAATTGAAGATCCCCTATGTGTACGGGACCGAAGAGTCGTCAACCAAGCCTTTCGCGGGCACGACCAATATTGAAGATAGCTATGTCGACGGATATGGGCTGGGTGACATCGAATTCGGACTTCGCTACCAACTCAATCAGCCCCAGGACGGACCCTATTATATTGCCGGTCTGCGGGTGAAAAGCGACACCGGCACCGGTCCCTTTGACATTTCGAGGGACCCCGATACACAACTGCCCAACGAACTGACGACCGGCTCCGGTTTTTGGGGGTTCCAGGGGAGTCTTTCCGCCATCCTCCTGTCCGATCCGGCGGTCTTTTTTGGCAGTATCAATTATCTCTGGAATGTGGCCAGGGATGTGGGGACGGTTAATGGGGACGATTTCGGCAGGTTAGATCCGGGTGATGCCTATGGTTTCAATTTCGGTATGGGCCTTTCGCTCAATGAAAAAGCATCGTTCAGTCTAGGCTACGATCACAGCATCCTCTCCAGAAATAAACAGAACGGGGAAATTATCCCCGATCAAGTCACCCTTCACGTAGGCAGTTTACAGCTGGGGTATTCTTACCGACTGACCGACAAGTCGAATCTCAACCTGTCCCTCAGCATCGGGGTGACCGAAAATGCGCCCGACGTTCAACTGACGCTCAAAATGCCGATGACCCTGTAAGCGAAAGAAAATGAATGTGGCAAGAAATGCAAGAAAGGGGAGATCTGCGGGGGAAATGCTTACCGCCGCGCATTGATCAGTTGCTGCTGGAGGGAAGACAAGAAATTGATTTCACGATAGATTTCGAGACTGGACACGGTAGCGTTGATCTGGGTGATGTTGTCGATGATACTGTGGTCCTGGCTGTTTTGCACGATCGTAAACAGGTGGGAACGAACCGCTTCAGCGTCCATCACCATCGGCGAGAGACCACCCTGAACCAGCTGTACCCCGGAAGTTGAAATCAGCCCGGCGTTTTGTACGACAACTCGTGGGTCGGGCAGGTTGACTATGGGGGAAGCCGAATTGAAGCTGGTCACCGCCTGTAATATCCCGTCGATAAATACGGCTGTTTCGATGCCGAAGCTAATCTCTACTCCTCCCGAAGACGCATACCCGCCGCGCATGGAATCCAGTTCCCGGTCATTGACAGCGTGCAGTTCGTTCAGTGGCGCCGGTCCGGCCCAAACGGGACTGGCCGCCGCAAGGGCCATCTGCAACAGCATGGCGGCGCACAACGATGATTTTTGACACCAGGTCTTGAGCATGTTGATTCTCAAAAATCGCGTCCCCCCGGGAGCATCCAGGTAATGTTGGCCAATTCATTGTTTCCCAAAGCCATTCCCAAGGGCGCCCTGGCGTAAATTTTCCACGCCCGCTCCCGATTGAAATAACGAGTTGCGACATCCTGCTTGTTGCGG
>WTCI01000251.1 GCA_013138655.1 Desulfuromonadaceae bacterium
AGATGTGCTGGTGATGCCCATGGAAAGGGTGTCTGTCGCCCGGATGGCGACAGTCAAGCCCCAGGGATGGCCATGTATTCATTCAATCGGCGGCCCTTGGAATGGGCGGCACCAGACCATCAGCACCAGTTCTGAATAGTTACTGATTATTTTACAAAAGTCAGCTGCTCATTCGACAGGTCCAGCTGACGATAGAAGCAGCTGGCGCGAGTCGCCCCGGTTGCCGGATCTTTGGTGTGACAGGCGCCGCCGCCCTGGGGTTCGACACGATAAATCAAGGCATCCTGATCACAGTCGGTGAGAATTTCAACGATCTTCAGAAAATCCCCCGAAGTCTCCCCCTTGGTCCACAGCTCATTGCGCGAAGTTGACCAGAAGGTCGCCATCCCTTTTTGTAAAGTGGTGGCAAAGGCTTCGGCGTTGACGTAAGCAAGCATCAGGATGCGGCCATCGCCGGCATCCTGCACAACCGCTGGCACGTAACCACCCCGTTTTTCAAAATCGATGCGCAGCTCTGCGCCCTCTTCCAACAATTTTTTATCCATGATTTGACTCCTGAAATAGCTGTTTGAATGTAACTATTCAGCAAGATGTGCTGGTGATGCCCATGGAAAGGGTGTCTGTCGCCCGGATGGCGACAGTCAAGCCCCAGGGATGGGTTCATGCGGCCCTTGGAATGGGCGGCGCCAAATCATCAGCACCCATTCTGATTAGTTACGTTTGAATTTAAAAGCGCCGGGCCTTCACCATCTCCTGAGTGAAAACCTTCGGTGCCGGAACCGGAACAATACCGTCGACACCAAGCCGCAGCAGCTTCGGTGCCAGGATATTCAGTTCGGATTCCCGAATCACCACCGCAACACTGCGCCAGGCCTCATCAACCACTGGGCTGACCGTCGGCGAAACCACCGAAGGCAGCATCTGCTCAACTTCACTCAGCACCGCCGTCGGCACATCCATAAAAACCATATAAACCGGCTCCCGCTCCGCCTGCAGTACGGCATCGATACAGATGCGGATATCTTCCATCTTCTCCAGTTTGGCAGCATCTTTGATGGCTTTCCGGTTGGCAATCAGCTGCGGGTTGGAGGTAAAAAGTTCTGCGACAATGATGTTGCCGTTGGCTTTCAACGTTGCACCGGTTTCTGTGATATCGGTAAAGGCATCCGATTCCCCCATCATCACCTTGGCTTCGGTTTTCCCCTCACTGCGCAGAATCTGGATATCTTCGACACCGTAAAGTTCGGCCATCCGCCGTTTGGTCAGGTTCGGCAGTTCCGTGGCGATAATCTTGCCCTTACAGTCTTCCGGCGACTCGATTCCCATCTCCGGGCGGGTCGCCAGAACCAGGCGTGACGGTTGATTGGTGTACTTGGAAAAAATGAAATCCCCGAGCACTTCGACCTGATCTTCCATCCCGGCCTCAAAGATGTAATCCTTGCCGGTAATCCCACAATCGACGATACCGTCCCTGACCTTCTGCGGCATCTCCTTACGATCCAGCACCCGGAAAACCACGTCTTTGTCATAGGGACCGGTCAATTCATACTGCCGCCCTTTTTTTAAGGGTCGACCGGACTTTGCCAATAATCGTAAAACCTGTTCGTTGAGACTTCCTGACGGAATCCCGAAATAAAGCACTCCCTCTTTTTTCCCGTAAGACATAACAATCTTTCCTTTGTCAGTATGCGTTCCAAACAGCTGTGTTTCTGTTCCCCGGCAAATCAATTTGCCGCATTCTGCCAACAACCCGGCAAAACATCAAACTTTTTGCGAGTGCATCATAGTTTGAATCTCAGAATAAACCCTGACCCTATTGTTCCTGAATTCAGCGGATGGTTCCACCCGTTCAACCGATAAAAAAAGGGCAAGACATTTCGTCTCCCCGATTATCAGCAACAGGAAGCAACCCATAATAGCTAAAAAAAGCGTAACTGTTCAGCAAGATGTGTTGGTGATGCCCATGGAAAGGGTGTCTGTCGCCCGGATGGCGACAGTCAAGCCCCAAGGATGGGTTCATGCGGCCCTTGGAATGGGCAGCACCAACACATCAGCACCCGTTCTGAATAGTTACAAAAAAGCGTGTGAATGCTTCAACAATTCGGGGAATATCAACTCCGGAGATATCAAGATGGGTGACCAGTCGCAGGTTTGTTCCCGTCGGGATGATAATCTGTTGAGCCTTTAAATGGGCCTTCAATTCCTCAGCAGTGCCTGGGGGGACCTGCACGAAAACCATGTTGGTCTGGTTTTCTTCCCGGAGCACTCGAATCGCCGCAATTTTTTCCAACCCTTGGGCCAAGTCTGCCGCATTCTGATGATCTTCTGTCAGCCGGTCAAGATTATTCTCAAGAGCATAGATTCCTGCCGCCGCCAGGATTCCAGCTTGTCGCATACCACCACCGACAACCTTTCTCCAGCGCCGTGCCTTGTTGATCAACTCCCGTCGGCCACAGAGAACCGAGCCGACCGGGGCTCCCAGCCCTTTGGACAGACAGAGGGAAGCCGTATCGAACGGCTTGGTGATTTCGGCAACGGAGACACGATGAAAAATCGCCGCATTGAAAACCCGGGCGCCATCCAGATGCAGGCCAAGTCGTTGTTCGTTGGCAAACTCCCTGGCCTGCTGCAGATAACTCATGGGAAGAGCCTTGCCGCCCTGAGTATTCTCCAGGCTGAGCAGTTTGGTTCTGGCATAGTGTGAATCATCCGGTTTGATGTACGCTCTGACCTTGTTCAGATCGAGGGAACCGTCAGCGGAAAAATCGATCGGTTGCGGCTGAATCCCTCCGAGGATTGCCGCACCACCGCCCTCGTATTTGTAATTATGCGCCTGCTGCCCGGCGATATATTCATCCCCCCGCTCACAGTGAGCCAACAGGGCCAACAGGTTTCCTTGAGTCCCGCTGGGCACCAACAGGGCGTCATCCATCCCGGTCATCTCTGCCGTGAGAGCCTCCAATTTATTGACGGTGGGATCTTCGCCGTAGACATCATCACCGACC
Source organism: Desulfuromonadaceae bacterium (assembly GCA_013138655.1). Taxonomy (GTDB): domain Bacteria; phylum Desulfobacterota; class Desulfuromonadia; order Desulfuromonadales; family Geopsychrobacteraceae; genus Malonomonas. The sequence continues at coordinate 3,006 of WTCI01000251.1, forward strand.
TTTGCGTTAGCCATCACTTGCCGCATGGCCTCACTCGGCAAGGTGACCGTATCACTTCTTAAATCAATCGGTTTCATCGGCGTTCCTGTTGACATGTTTTCCTGCACAGCCCGCTCTTTCGGCATCAGCACCCGACATTTTTAGTCTTCAAAATATATGGTTTTTCTGATATAGTCACAGCGAAGATTTGCCATTATGACCGATTACACAAATATAAAGGAAACAGTTTCATGTCTTTTTTAAGCCGCATATTCAAACGTCAGACAAACGAACCTGAATTAGCCGCTCCGCCACAACCCTTGCCGGAACGAAATGACCTCTGCTGGTGCGGCAGTGGTCAAAAATATAAAAAATGCCACCTTGAAGCGGATCAACGACAACTGGCCAAAATCCGTGAGAAGGAACAGGCGACAAAGGCCCGGCGTTCAGCCTTTCGCTGAGGGCCGAACTGCTGAAACCCCGTGCGGGTTTCCAATTCCTCAGTTTTTCCCAGTTTTTTTTGGCGGCACAACAAAGATGCACTCGTAAAAAGTCAGCACGACAAAGGCCCAACCATTTTCGGTTGGGCCTTTGTCGTGCGACTCAGCTTTTCAAATATGGTAACTATTCAGCAAGATGGGCTGGTGATGCCCATGGAAAGGGTGTCTGTCGCCCGGATGGCGACAGTCAAGCCCCAGGGATGGGTTCATGCGGCCCTTGGAATGGGCGGCACCAAACCATCAGCAGCCGTTCTGAATAGTTACCAAATATGTTGCTTAATTTCCAGCCATGATTGCTTCAACATCGGATTTCACATCACCGATCGGTTTGATGTCGAAGTTCTCAACCAGAACCTTGACCACGTTCGGTGACAGGAAGGCCGGCAATGTTGGTCCAAGGCGAATACCCTTGACGCCGAGGAACAACAGGGCCAGCAAAACGATTACGGCCTTCTGCTCATACCAGGCGATATCGTAGGAAATCGGCAGATCGTTGATATCATCCAGCTCGAAAACCTCTTTCAGTTGCAGAGCGATGTAGGCCAAGGAGTAAGAATCGTTGCACTGACCGGCATCCAAAACCCGTGGGATACCATCAATGTCGCCAAGCTTCAGCTTGTTGTAACGGAACTTGGCACACCCGGCGGTCAGGATGACCGTGTCCTGCGGCAGTTCTTTCGCCACTTCAGTGTAATAGCTCCGGCTGGCATGACGGCCATCGCAACCGGCCATGACCACGAAGCGTTTAATGGCTCCGGACTTGACTGCGGCAACCACTTTATCCGCCAGTGCCATCACCTGGGCATGAGCGAAGCCACCGACGATTTCACCGGTCTCAATCTCAACCGGTGATGCACAGGCTTTGGCTTTTTCGATAATTGCTGAAAAATCTTTGCTGCCCCCCTCGGGACGATCTTCAATATGGGTGACACCCGGCCAACCCGCCATGCCGGTGGTGTAAATGCGATCTTTATAAGCATCCTTGACCGGGGTAATGCAGTTGGTGGTCATCAGGATCGGACCGTTGAAAGAAGTAAATTCCTTATCCTGCTGCCACCAGGCGTTACCGTAGTTGCCGACAAAATGGTCGTATTTCTTGAATGCCGGATAGTAGTTGGCCGGCAGCATTTCACTGTGGGTATAAACGTCAACACCGGTTCCTTCAGTCTGCTTGAGCAACTCTTCCATGTCTTTCAGGTCGTGACCGGAGATCAGGATGCCGGGGTTGTTACGTACACCGAGATTGACTGTGGTAATTTCCGGATTACCATAGGTTGAGGTATTGGCTTCATCGAGCAGAGCCATGGCAGTCACGGCCGTTTCGCCACACTTCAGCACCAGGCCGACCATCTCATCAACACTCAGATCCTTAGTCGTTGAAACCAGTGCCGAAACCATGAATTCATAAATTTCCGACTTCTCAAAACCGAGCAGAGCAGCATGATCGGCATAGGCCGCCATCCCCTTGAGCCCATAAATGAGCAGTTCACGCAGGGAGCGGACATCTTCATTGGGCTGTGAAAGGACGCCGACAGTCGCAGCCTTGGCGGCAAATTCAGCCTCGGAACCGTTCCAGTTGACAGCATCCCCGTCACTGCTGAAGCCAAGTTCAGCTTTAAGCGCATCACGCCTGGCGACCGACTCTTTGATCAGTTCAACAAAACGGGCATTATCAAAGTTGGCATTGGTAATGGTCGCAAACAGAGCCCGGCTGATAAACAGTCCGATTGAATCGTCCAGTTTATTCTGCCGTTTAGCTTCATCGGCAACAACAGCCAAACCCTTCAAAGTGAAAACCAGCAGATCCTGCAGGTTGGCGGTATCCTCTTTTTTGCCGCAGACACCGACAATATTACAACCGGTCCCCTTGGCTGTTTCCTGACACTGGTAACAAAACATGCTCATAGTTTTAGCTCTCCTTGTGTTGGATGGGAATTTACCTTACCGCCCGAAAATGACATAAGCACCTGGCAAAAAAAATTGACGCAGATCAATTGTGGATAAAATTTGTTATGTTTTCTTGTCGGCTGAAATCAAACAAAGTCATAAAAGCATAGCAGAGTAAATTCGATACACCACTTTATTCAGAGTTTTCTGAGTAAATCCTGCGGTAGGGGCGATCCTTGTGATCGCCCTTGTTCTGTCAGCGATCAGGATTCGGGCAAATACAAGATTCGCCCCTACATTCGCATAAATAACCACCGGCTCAATACTGACAAGAATGGTCATGTTTTTTCTCATTTCTTGACCTGCATCAATTAAATATGATGCTCCTGTCCCCTATACTCGTCTCAAAACAAGCAAGGAGATTAATTATGACAACGGAAGTATTACATAAAGATATGACCATCAAAGATGTCCTGGAGCGCTGGCCGGAAACCCTGGAGGTTTTCATCGCCAACGGCTTCGAAAGTTTCCGTGACGAAAAACAACGGACCCGTGTCGGCGCCTTCCTCAAACTGGAACGGGCCGCCCAGACGAAAAAATACGACCTGGGAAATTTCCTCGGACTGTTGCAGGAAAAAATTAATGAGCAATTGAATCAGGTCGATGTCACCATGAAGACAACTGAAAAGGCCGGTAGCAATGTGAGTGTATCCGGCCTGCTTCCCTGCCCGGTCCGACTGCCGCTGCTGGAAGGTTTTGATGCCTTCATCGAAAACTACTCGGCGGAAACCGGCATTAAGGTCAGTTACAAACTGGAAGCGGCCTCGGTCGGCGCCGACTGGATTGAGGAGAATATCAAGGGGATCGAAGACCCGGCAGAGCTGCCGGATGTCTTCCTCTCGGCGGGCTTCGAGACTTTTTTCGATCAAAAAACCATCAGTCGTTTCAAGGATCAGGGAGTGTTCAGCGACATCACCGGCGACGCCGTCAATGAAGACTTTTCCAGCATCCAGATCAAGGACCCGAAAAAGGACTATTCGATTATCGCCACGGTGCCCGCGGTATTCATGGTCAATCATGAAGAACGGGGTGACTTACCGATCCCGCGTCGCTGGGCCGACTTGCTCGAACCGGAATTCGCCCGGAACGTCGCCCTGCCGGTCGGCGACTTTGACCTGTTCAATGCTATCCTGCTGGCCCTGCACAAAGAGCACGGTGATGATGGGATCAGGAAGCTCGGTCGCAGCATGCTGAAATCGATGCATCCCTCGCAGATGGTGAAAAATGCCAAGCGAGTCGCCGAGGAAAAACCTTACGTGACGATCATGCCGTACTTTTTCACCAAGATGGCCGGAATGGTCAAAAGCCTGGAGATCATCTGGCCGGAAGATGGTGCCGTCATCAGCCCGATCTTCATGCTCACCAAACAGAAGAGTATGGAAAAAGTCAAACCGATCGCCGAGTTCCTCGCCGGCCGGGCAGTCGGCGAGATCCTCGCGCAACGGGGGCTTTTCCCCTCGCTGCACCCGGATGTGGACAACCGATTGAACTTTGAACATCCCTGGAAATGGGTCGGCTGGGACTACATCTATCAACAGGATATCGGTGAATTGATCCGCCACACCAACCGGATTTTCGAAGACTCGATGAATAACGTCTAGTGCCCCGTGCGGCTAATCCTGTCTTCTAATTCTGGCCCTTTTCGGCGCTGCCCGCGTTGCGCCAACTTGACTTAACGCACGCCTGTCCTGCGTTTGCGCCGCCT
>WTCI01000169.1 GCA_013138655.1 Desulfuromonadaceae bacterium
ACAGAATGCGCCGACCCTGCCGAACCAATTCTTGGCCGATAGCGCAAAGCAGATGTGTCTTGCCGCTGCCGGGATTGCCGAAGGCCAGAACGTTTTCATTCCGATCCAGAAAGGAGCCCTCGAGAAGCAAATCGACAAAAGTGTTCACTTTGATCGGCAGCCGTTTTCGGTCAAAGACCTCTATCTTTTTCTCGAGAGGCAATTTCGATTCTCGCAAATAACGAACGGTTCGTTTATGGGCTCTTGCCTCACATTCCCTTCCGGCGAGTTCAAGTAGATAACGTTCATAGGTGAGTGACTCCCGGCGCGCCAGATCGGCTTCGTCCTGATAGCATTCGCGAAACGCGGGTAGGTGCAACTCCCTGAGATACGGTGCCAACTCGGCATGGATGTCGGCTGTCGTCATCATATCCGCGCCTCCATGCTGTTTAAGAGGCTGTCGTAAGCACACAAGGCGACCGTCGGGATCGAAATGTCGGTGACTGGCGTTGGTCTGCGGCCGGCGAGGACAAGATCCTTTACCTCCTGAGCCGATATCGGTAAATCCTGGTCAAACAGGTAACGTAGCGCGTCATCCACTGCCGTTTCATTTTCCTTGGCGGCCAACTTTAAAATCAGCAGATACTCCTTGTCGGCATTGCCGAGACTGTGGGCTTTTTTCAGCGCATCATAAGCCAGCCGAAACCGGCTGGTCGGGAACAGGTCACTGTGGTAACGGTAGTTCGCAAAAGCGCCGGGTTTGCGTACCAACCAGTCGATAATGTGTCGGTATTGGATGTGGTGATTGCTCGATCCGCGCAGCCGGGGAATCGTTTCAATGTGACTCTGGCCGTGCCATACTTCCAGGTGCTCGGCATACAGCTTGACCGTGACCTCTTCACGGATCAACCGACTGTGCACTGAATAGACATTGTGCTTTATCCGAATGACACTGCTTGGCCCGACCCTGACCGTGTGCTTTGTGCAGGCGGATAGCCGTCCGTTAGGTAAAGACCGCAAAACCGCAAGTTCCTCCTGATGAGAGGCTTGCCTGTTGGAGTTTAGTTGCGAGAACAATCTATCCAGAAAGAGTTCGTAGTCCTTGCGAGTGACGAAGTTACGGCTGCCACGTAGCATGAGTGCTTGATCCACAGCTTTTTTGAACCGGTAATGACTCTGTTCGACATCACCATTTTCGTTAGGACTAGCCGGTTGGGTCTTCCGGCCGATCAACCCGTAATGGGACAGAAGACCCTGGTAACGTTGAGTGAATTCTTCCGGATTCTCAGTTTTATTGACTGCAGTTGTCAACCGATCGGTCTGGTGCTCCTGAGGTACGCCGCCGAGCGTCCATAGGGCTTGCTGCAACCCCTCACTCAAACTTTCAAAACTCTCCGAAAAGCAGATCGTGCCAGTTTCCCAGTTGGAATAGGTGAGCACAAAATGATAGATCAGGTGATCGAACGGCTTAGCGCCTATGGTGACACCCAGTTTCCCCATGTGTGTGAAGTCGGACTGGCTCAATCGACCCGGCTTGTGGACTTGCGGAAAAAACACTTCCCGGCTCGGCCCCTTCTGCGCTCGCCAGTTCTTAACCTTCCTCTGGAATGTCCGAATTTGACCATCTGGAAACCGGCCAGGATGCTGTCGCTGCATGTACTCAAACAGAGTCTTTGCCTCAAAGCCGGGGTTGCTTTCCAGAAACGTCTTGATCTCGTGCCAGATATCTTCAAACGGATCTTCACGGGTACGCCAATTGCGATTTCGTTCCGCCTTGATTTCACTCGGCAGCTTGCCCAGTTCCCGGTATTTGCGAGCGGTCTTTTCGTCCATTCCCGACTTGGCGGCCGCTACACCCAAGGTCTCTTCCTGTTGTAAATGTTTCATCAGTTTCCTCACTTGATTGTCTGTGGTCATCCGAATCCTCCTATGGAGAATCTGAATAACCGGCTTCGACTTCAAACGGGAAATATAATTGTCGTCAGACGGGAATTATAGTTGTCGCTGGTCAGGGGCGGGTCGTTCTGGTAACAGGGCGGCTGAACTTGCCCCGACATGGTGCCGCGAAGGCGACCGTCCTTGTGATGGGAGTCGTACTCCGCCCGGGGTGCTAGCCAAATCCGCAGGCCGTAACATAAAGTGAATGGTGCAACCTCGTCAGATAAGACTGGACGGCTATCGCTGAGAGAGTCCAGTTGCGGGACAAACTCGAGAAATCGGGATACACGCCGACCCTCTACGGTTTTGGGGAAGGTCAGTGTCTGTAGGGAAGCAAAAAGGCGCGCGCACCTGCAGAGGACCCGGGGAGTTCGAGGGACAGTATACTTATCTTTGGCCTCTCTAATCCCACTGCAGAAGGGTTTCATAAATCACTACCTATAACACACCAAACGCCCACGATTACCATATTGTGGGCGTTCTCGCTTTGCGCTATTTATCGGACATCTTTCAGTTGAGTTTTACGGACGGGTGGATTTGATGACGAATCGGTCGTCTCTCCACCATACAGCGCCTGTCGAGGATCGATCGGCCCCTGAGACAAGGAATGCATGTGTCGGCGTTGCAGAGAACCAGTGCCTGACGATAATACTCCGGCCAGCAAGGCGACCTTCAGGCTATCTTCTCCGGTATTTTGTTTTACGATCTTTCTCTGGAAACTTGCCCAAATACTCATAGCGATGACCCCTTGAAAAGAACCACTACAAGTATACTACAAACTCCACGGGGTGTAAGACACGGTATGTTGTTCTCGGGCAAACCTGGAGCCGCAGAATGCTATATTTTTGATAGCTGCAAGGCGAACCGTTTTCAGTGTGTTTGAATGCGGGGGTTGCAGGAAGGCTGCATTTCCCCTTTTTCATTCCCCGGAATAAGGGGTGGAGCAACTAATCGGTCATTTTCAATAGCCCTTTAAGGCAATAAGGCAACAGCGTCCGGGCGCTTCCGCTTTCCCAAAATCGGGGCACGAACACAACAAACTGCGATCATACCCCGAATTTTTCAAGAGATATTTAAATTTTGACTATTTTTTATCTCCGTCAAGCAGGCTACCGACCCCTTTTAACAAATCGCCCGCCTTTTCATTGACCACCTTATCGACCTCAGGAGGGAGGTCAACCGGAACTTGTTCTTGTACTTTTTCCTGCAAATCTTTCACCGTTTTTTCCACCTGGGCTTTAGCCTGACCAATAACCTCAGTTTTGATGCCGTCAAGTCCACCCAGCTCACCAGCAAGCAGTTTAGCCAGCGCTGGAGACAATTGTCCCGAACTATTCTGCGCCGCGCTGAGAATAGCCTGAACCACTTTCTGTATCAGCTCAGGCATTGGCAACCCCTGCTCCTCAGCACCCAGGTTGCGTAACTCAATCTTCGGCAGCACCAAGTTAACTGACGAAGTTTGTCCCAGCAGGTCAAGACTGGCATTGACCTGGACGTCCTCAAGTGAAAAATATTCAACTATAAACTTTTTGCCATCTGAGCCAGCAGGCTGAGGTGCTGATTTCTTCTTCTGACCGCTCATGCTCTTGGCACGAGCCAGAATGGGATCTACATTATTTTTTTTGCCGCTCTGCTCCAGATTAACCTGGATATTGCTCAATCGAACCCGCGAAATTTTGACAGTATCACCTAACAGCGAACCCAAAGAAACCGCCACTTCCCCCTGACCAAGCCCCATAAAAGTCTGTGCAGTAAATCCGGGTGGGTTGGCTATCTGCAATCCGTTCAGCGAAGCCTCACCACCAAAAAGTGAAATATGCACATCATCAAGATTGGTTGGCACCCCCAACGCCATTTCGCCGCCCTGTTCAATTGCCTTTTTGGCAATGGTATCAACATAGAAAAATGCCCCTGCAACGACAATAACGACAACAACCAGTAGAGCGACAAACAATTTAAATAATACTTTCATTTTTTCCTCCCTCTCAAAATTGGAATTAAAATGAAAGTATAACATCAATAAACACAACCACAAAGGTTACAGATAGAATAATTATGGGGTTCAGTAAACCACCGGCTCTGCCGGTGTGACTAAAAAAGGCTATGCCGTTCCGGCGGTTTATAAGACATTTCCTCCAGAGGAGAGCCCCGAGGGGAACCCCCGGAGGAAATGTCATGCGAGAGTGGCAAAGTTTAGCCCATGTAAAATGGGAATGTAAGTATCACGTGGTTATCGTTCCAACGTATCGTCGAAAGGTTCTTTTTGGTCAAAAACGTCGGCAAATTGGTCAGATTCTCCGTCAGTTATGTCGTCAAAAAGGTGTTGAGTTGGTGGAGGGTAATGCAACGAGAGACCACATCCACATGGTTTTAAGTGTTCCACCAAAGTGGTGACGATTCATTATTCCCTTAGCAAGAAGCTTGAACTCTCATTAAGTTCTGATAGAAGTTAAATATACATTGCGACAATATTTATAATCACGACAAGGCCAACCCTTCCGTGAGGGGGGGACGGAAAGCGACGGGTCTTTAAGGCAAAGATGGCCGAGCTGCCGAAGGATATAGATCCTTTTGGCGTGTCGGCTTTTTGTTGTCGCCGGCCTCCTGCCATATCTGGAGGGCGAAGATATTACCAGCAGTATTCCAAAGATAGGAGTGTCTAAGAATACTGCCGACGATTCAACCGAACCCATCCAGCCGATGCCCAAATGCGGCACGGTTGATGAGATGCGTTATGTATAGGCAATGATAATGACACCAGAAAAAGGCACGCAAAATAGCAATAATAATATTGGCAGTCTCATCATTTACAAAAATGAACCAATAATTAGATTTTTGTTTTCTATGGAATTTACACCTATATCCATAAGCCTTCTTTTCTTTTTTTTCATCTCTCTTACATTAACTTTTGCAGGTGCGTTTACTGCCCAGAACGCATACGTTTCCAATTATGTTGATTATTGGGAAAATATTAGCTGGTCAATATCAATTTTGTGTATATTCCCGTTGATTGTTGGACTAACAGCAAAATATTACAATGAGATTCCAAGGCTATTTGAAGAACTATCAAAAAATATTGAGCATGATCAAGCTAGCAAATACCATGAATTTATCAGATTAATAGATAGAAAATTCAATTATTCATTATTGCAAGTTGTTTTCTTGCTAATAACAATAACCATAAATTATATATATTATATTCAAATTCTTGACAAGGAGCCTTACCAAAGCTGGATTACAAATGGAGATCTATTAAAAGAAACCCTAAATACAGGATCTGGCTTTACATATGCAGGGCTTTATTCAGCCATAATACAAATGACTTTAAGCTATTGGATTATCAATATTGTATGGAAGAGTTTTGTTTTTTCTTGGGGCCTTATCTTATTTTTTAACAAATATAAATTTAATGTCGATGTCAAACCACTACATCAGGATAGGTGTTGCGGTCTAAAGAGAATTGGCGAGGTTGGAATGATTTTTAATTCTATCCTGTTCCTTATTGGGATTTATATATCGTTAAAGGTAATGGATAAAATCGTAATACAAGACCTTCCTCTTGCAAATGACATAGGAAACCCCATACTTCTTGGATGTTATGCACTGCTCGCCCCACTTTTGTTCTTCTTGCCGCTTTCGGCGCCCCATAAAACCATGAAAAGCATGAAGAAGGAATTTATTTGCCCTCTTATTGTGCATTACTCTGAAAAAATAAATAAAGTACGGAATAATCCAGCAAATGAATATGAAGAGCTAGAAAAGCTAGATTCCTTAATCCAAAAAATGAATAAACAAATACCTGTATGGCCATTTAATTTTAAATCATTGGAATCATTTTTGGGGACTGTAATCATTCCAGTTTTACCGGTTATTTTACCATTCTTAGTGAAAATGATAGTTGACCTAATTAAAAAGGGGTTGTAACAAGAATCCAGGGCGATTTTCAAGCAAGAACAGGTGCTGAATAAGGCAATAATGATGGCGTCGCAAAAAGTCCGCCCTGCTGCGTTGCAGCGTTTTTTCAGGACCTCGACATACCATATGTATGCCTTCACCCCTGAAAAACCACTACGCCTTGTAGAGCGAAATTTTTGCTTAGCCATCTCAAGACTTTAATATGGCAAAGATCAAGATTCCGGCAACCCCGGCCACCCGTTTTCTCAAACAGGAGAAGGTGTCTTTTACACCGCACCTGTATGCCTATGAAGAGCGTGGCGGATCGGCCGTCTCTGCGCGAGAGTTGGGAGTTGACGAGCATCGTGTTGTCAAAACCCTGATC
>WTCI01000236.1 GCA_013138655.1 Desulfuromonadaceae bacterium
ATTACGAATGAGAGATCGTTTATTTTGGACTCATGGGGAATTTTGCAGGTGGCCTCATTCCTATGGGATGCCTTGGGGACCGCCTCCATGGTTGCCAGTAAGACTGACTGAAGAAGAAGAGAAAGAATATTTGGAAGAACATGTAGCGATGCTGAAAGAGGAATTAAAAGCTGCAGAAGAAGAGTTAGAGGAAATCAGTAAAAAACAGTAGTGCTTAACACTATAGTTGGCGGGGAAAACCGGCACGCCTTGACAACAACCAAAATGACTCAGAATTATACGACACGATTAACCGCCTGGGACACTAGAGGTCCAGGCAGTTTCGGTTATCATCCCAATAAGGTGAAAGTTTTCTCAGGTTGGCAACAATCCCCGGTAGAGTTGCAATGATCCGCTCAATATCTTCCTCGTCATTATAACGGCTCAGGCTGATCCGGAGCGAACCATGAATCGCGCTAAAGGGGACCGCCATCGCCTTGAGGACATGGGATGGCTCAAGAGAATCAGAGGTGCAGGCAGAACCGCTGGAGGCACAGATCCCGTAGCGACTCAGCTCGTACAAAATCGCTTCCCCCTCAATGCCATGTATGGACAGATTCAAGGTGTTGGGCAGCCGCACCGCTTCCCTGCCGTTGACCTCAAGGGCGGGAATTCGCTCCTCCAGGACCTTTTGCAGGCGATCCCGCAGGCTGCGCACCCGCGTCTGCTCGTCGGCCACACTGGCAACCGCCAGCTCACAGGCTTTGGCCAGGCCGACAATGTAGGGGACATTTTCAGTTCCGGCCCGGCGCCCCTGTTCCTGATGCCCGCCGAGGATAAAGGGACGCCAGCGGGTTCCTCGTCGCACAAACAGAGCACCTACCCCCTTGGGGGCGTGCAACTTATGCCCGGAAAAAGAGAGCAGATCCACATGTTTTAAGTCGGTTTGCAAATCAACGGTAAGCTTGCCGATCGCCTGGGTTGCATCAGTGTGAACGATGATCTTTGGACTGGTTTCCTTGGCGATCCGCGACAACTCGGCCACCGGGTAACAGACCCCTGTTTCATTGTTGGCCAGCATGATACTCACCAACAATGTGTCGCTGCGCAGAGCCTTGACGTAATCGTCCAGCGCCAACTGTCCCTGCCGGTCAACCGGTAGAAAATCGACATCCAGACCGCGACGTTGCAATTCCTTGCAGACCTCAAGTACCGATGGATGCTCGATGGCCGTGGTGATAATATGGCGTCGTTCCGGGTTGGCCTGAATCGTTCCGAACAAGGCCGAATTGTTGCTTTCGGTGGCTGAAGCGGTAAAGAGAATCTGCTCAGGATCAAAGCCACCGAGGCAGCGCGAAATCGTTTCCCGCGCCCGCTGAATCGCCGCTGCAGAGGACTTGGCAGCTTCGTACATGGCGCTTGGATTGAAGTAATCCGTGGTGAAATAAGGCTGCATCACCTCCAGAACCTCTGGTGCGATAGCGGTGGTTGCGTTGTTATCGACATAGACTGTTTTCATCCCGCTTGCCTCCTTGCCCCCTGCGAAGCTCCTCAAACAGCGATCACCCGTAACTGCTCGTCAACCTGTTCCTTCAGGTGCTGTTCAACCAACAGTCTAAGTGTCTGGCCCGCCCCATGGCATTCGGCGCAGGCTCCTGTCAAGCGGCAGTAGACCAGATGGTCCTTGATGTCGATCAGTTCGATATCCCCCCCTTCCTGGCGAAGCAGTGGGCGAACGACCCCCTCGAGCACCGTTTCGATCTTCCTGCCCAGGCGATAGGGCGAGAGGCGCTCCGCTCCATGCGTGTCTGCATCGATGCCTAGATCCTCGACACCGGCAAGTGGTGCTGTCCCCCAGCATTCATTGAGCAGATCCTGCAGGCCACCCGGGGCGTGATGGCAAGCACCACAGCCCCCACCAGCTTTAAGTGCATTGGTGATTTCGGCAATAGAGTGAAGGTTCAGTTCCCGGATTTGTCGGCGCAGGTAGGGCTCCGAAACGGAGAAGCACTTACAAACAATCCGACCTTCATCCTGCTTCTCTGTCAACCGGGGAAGAACTTTCGTCAGGTCCACTCCCCGTTTCCTCGACCAGTCGAGGACCGCAGCCTGCAAGGCCTCGGCCCCCATGACCGAACAGTGGATTTTCTGCTCCGGCAGCCCCCCCAGAAAGTCGATCAGATCTTGGTTGGTTATCCGTAAGGCCTCAATCGGCGTTTTGGCGCCCTCTTCTATCAATGAGCAGAGTGCCTCAGAGGCGGCAATGGCCGAGGTACAGCCAAATGTCAGATAGCGGGCCTGAGTGATAACGTCGAGGGTGGGGTCGGTCGGATGTTGTTTGACGCGAAAGGAAAAACGCAAGGCGTCGCCGCAGACCATAGCGCCATGCTCACCGAAACCGTCGGGATTTTCTATCTCCCCCATGTGGGTTCTGGCATCACCCCGCACGGCATCCTTGAACAACTGAAGAACCTTTTCACTATATTCCCAGGGCATCTGTCCCTCCCTTTCCCTTTTGAAACAGGCAATGGTGAACTCACGGTCAACGTGCTACTTCAGACAGATCTGTCTTTAGTCTACTCCATCAAAAAACAGGTTCAAAGGGGGGGGCGGAAAAAAATGATGAAACCCCAAACCATCGAAACTCTAAAGTTCAGCTTAAATATTAATGGCACGTAAACCACGCATCCATTATCCCGGCGCGTTGTACAGTCTTACAGACCAGAATTAGAAGACAGGATTAGCCGCACGGGACACTAATTTCAGCAAGATTTGATCCCAAACG
>WTCI01000116.1 GCA_013138655.1 Desulfuromonadaceae bacterium
AAGAGCAGCGAGCCATCCACTTGGCGGGCAGAGTTCAGTACCAATTTCTAAGGAGATGGAAACTAGCAGCCTGTTGATGAGATGGTCTCCCCCCCGCTACCTAAATCGGCATCAATGCGGAAAATCAGGATTACAGGCGGGAAAGGCAAAAGCCCAAGTCCACCCTGAATGTGCATAGTATTCGAAGCTGGAGGCAACATAAAGAAAATCATTGGGTCTACCATCGGATTTCCCCCGACAAATGCTCACGGATCCAAGATTATCTCTATCCTGAGCAGACTCTCTTCTTACCCCCTGACTGTTAATGAAAAATAAAGTGGGAGGAAGCCATGAAGGCACTCATTATCAGTGGAGACCTGTTTGAAGATACCGAACTGCTGGTGCCCTGGTACCGGCTTCTTGAGGAAAATATCGCCGTCGATATCGCCTCCATCAAGACCGGGTCCATTACCGGCAAACATGGATACAAGGTCGCGGTGGAGTTTTCCCTGGGGGAGATTGATCCGTCTTCCTATGACCTGCTTGTCCTGCCCGGCGGCAAGGCGCCGGCAAAACTGCGGGAAAGCGAGAAACTGCTTTCCCTTGTCCGTCATTTCTTTGAGGAGAATAAGCCTGTTGCCGCCATCTGCCACGGTCCGCAGATCCTTGTCTCGGCTGGTGTGCTCACTGGAAGGAAAGCCACCTGTTACAAAAGCGTGGCGGAAGAATTAAAGAGTACGGGAGCTGACTACCGGGATGAGGAGGTAGTGGTGGACGGAAACCTGATCACTTCAAGGATTCCGACGGATCTTCCTGCCTTTTCCCGGGAAATTATGCGCAAATGCAGGGAAATGGACTGATCAGCGGCTTGCCATACGAAGAGAAAAGGGGCCGCAGCCATGACACTGGACAGAAAAAAGCTTGCCGTAGTTCATATTGTCAAGCGAGAGCTTGATCTTTCCGACCAGGAATACCGGGATATCCTGCAGAGAGAAACAGGCGTGCGATCAGCCAGGGACCTGGATGAAACCGGTTTCAGGCGCCTCATGCGTTATTTTGCGGGCAGCAGACACTACCGCATCAACAAGTACGGCCTCACCTTCCGGCAGAAACTGTTCATCAACCACCAGGTTGACGACCTCGGCTGGGACGTGCAACATTTCAAAAACTTCCTGAACAAATATTACAAAAAAACAGAAGTCGACAAGCTGACTAAGAAGGAAGCAATCAAGGTAATTGAATCGCTGAAAAATATACTCATGCATAAACGATCAAGTCACGCTCAACCCTGATCTCTTAACCCTCCCGCCCTCCAGTCCTTCTCCTGCGAAGAATAATTGCCATCACACCCGCCGAACAAATAGAACATTTTTCTATACAGCAGAACAAAAACTCTATAATTATCAGACATTTAGTAAAACATAGTTTTTTTTAATGACAATTTACTTTTCTTCTTGCTTTCCATCCAGAAAAAGTATTTTCTACCAAGTAGCTACATAAAAGCGCCGCCCTTCCCGCAGCTGAAACCACCCAATGGAGAATTTCATATGTCGGTCAGAATTATCATCGTACGTCATGTTCCCAAGGAAAAAGCGGCCGAACTTCGCCCCCTGTTGCTACAGATGCGTTCCCTGGCCAATGCCCAGTCGGGCTACATCTCCGGAGAGACGCTGGTTAATTATGATGACCCCAGCGAGCACCTGGTCATCAGTACCTGGAAAACCCTGGAAGATTGGAATATCTGGCTGAGTGATGAGCAGCGGCGCACCCTGCAGGGCCGAGTGGACGAGATCACCGGCTCGGAAACCAGATATTCAGTCTATTACAATGGCTGATCAGCCTAAAGGTTGCAAAGAAAAGGATAGCTCTGATGATGGAAAAAAAGATCAATCAACTTCTGGAGATGCGCCAGCAGGCCCTGGAGGGCGGCGGTGCCGAGAAGGTTAAGAAGCGCCATGCCAGAGGGTTGCTTACCGCCCGTGAGCGGATCGAACGGCTGGTTGACGATGGCAGTTTCGAAGAGTTCGATATGTTCAAAACTCACCGCTGTCATCATTTCGGCATTGAGCAGACCCAAGTCTACGGCGACGGCGTGGTCACCGGTTACGGCACCATCGACGGGCGACTGGTTTACCTCTTCTCCATGGATTTCACGGTGCTCGGCGGATCGTTGTCGGAAACCTTTGCCGAGAAAATCTGCAAGGTGATGGACATGGCGGTAAAGAACGGTGCGCCGATCATCGGTCTCAACGATTCCGGCGGTGCGCGGATTCAGGAGGGGATCGAAAGTCTGGCCGGTTATACCGACATCTTTTTGCGTAACGTCACCAGCTCCGGGGTGGTGCCGCAGCTCTCCGGTATCTTCGGACCCTGTGCCGGCGGTTCGGTCTATTCCCCGGCACTGACCGACTTTACCGTTATGGTGCGGAACAACAGCTACATGTTCCTCACCGGCCCCAAGGTGGTCAAGGCGGTCACCCATGAGGATGTCGATGTCGAGACCCTCGGCGGGGCCAGTGTTCACACCACCAAAAGCGGTGTCGCACACCTGGCGGCCGACAGCGAGGAGCAGGCGATCGCCTATCTGCGCGAGCTGTTCTCCTATATCCCGCAGAACAATATGGAGCCGGCACCGCGGCGCGAAACCGATGATCCGGTTGCCCGCGAGGAGGATGGCTTGTGCCGCCTGATCCCCGACAATTCGAACCACCCCTACGACATCAAGCAGGTTATCGCCAGCACCGTTGATGATGGTAACTTCTTTGAGATTCAACCCGAGTTTGCGCCCAACCTGGTGATCGCCTTCGGTCGTTACGGTGGTCAGTCGGTCGGTATTGTTGCGAATCAACCGCAACACTTGGCGGGTGTGCTCGACAATGATGCCTCGATCAAGGGGGCACGCTTCGTGCGTTTTTGCGATGCCTTTAATATCCCCATCGTCACCTTCGTCGATGTGCCCGGTTTCCTGCCCGGCACCGCTCAGGAATACGGCGGAATCATCCGCAACGGCGCCAAGCTGCTCTACGCTTATGCTGAAGCAACCGTCCCCAAGGTTACTATCACCACCCGCAAATCATACGGCGGCGCTTACTGCGTGATGAGTTCCAAACACCTGCGCGGCGACATCAACTACGCTTGGCCGACGGCGGAAATTGCCGTTATGGGGGCCAA
>WTCI01000047.1 GCA_013138655.1 Desulfuromonadaceae bacterium
GCTGGTGATGCCCATGGAAAGGGTGTCTGTCGCCCGGATGGCGACAGTCAAGCCCCAGGGATGGGTTCATGCGGCCCTTGGAATGGGCGGCACCAGACCATCAGCACCCGTTCTGAATAGTTACTTGTGTTTTTTTCAGTGGGGACTTGACACCGGTTATCGTAGCAAGTATCTTCTTACTTAAGAAAAGTTCTTACTTGTGGTTTGCGGTTTAAATTATATGAATCATTCCAGCAAAGAACAGATGAGTATTTTTGAGGATGCCTGTCGCCAAGCGGGTCTGCGCTTAACACCGCAACGGCTGGAGATATTTCAGGAGTTGGCCAAGGCCTGCGATCACCCGACGGCTGAACTGCTGCATCAGCGTCTGCTGAAGAAGATGCCGACTCTGTCCCTGGATACGGTCTATCGCACTCTGGCGAC
This sequence comes from Desulfuromonadaceae bacterium, assembly GCA_013138655.1. GTDB lineage: Bacteria > Desulfobacterota > Desulfuromonadia > Desulfuromonadales > Geopsychrobacteraceae > Malonomonas. Next base: position 424 of record WTCI01000047.1, read on the forward strand.
TTTTGCTGAGCACGGTTTGATCAACAAAGTCGAAACAGTTGAAAGTCAGGCTCATTTTGAGGTTGCTGATGTGCCTCATCATCATTTGATCTGCCGGGAGTGTAAAGAGATTATCGATTTTCAATGGCAATATATCGATAATGCTTCATTGCCGGAAGAAGTTCGTACCTGGGGACGGATCGATCGAAAAAATGTTGTTGTTTACGGGATCTGCCATAAGTGTTTACAGTGATTTTTTCTTTCACTGCTTTTTTTTGCAAAATAGATAGGAATAATTACTAGATAGTACGAATAATATAGCGCCCTTGTCATAGCTATTATTTGCGCTATTAATTAAAGCTGCTGTGCAGGGATAGCGTTGAATATTGAAGTGTCAAAACCATAGAGGAGGAAAAGCATGAAGAAAAAGCTGACGACGAATGCTGGGGCACCGGTGGTTGACAACAATCATATTGTGACCGCTGGACCGCGTGGACCGCTGTTGATGCAGGATGTCTGGTTTCAGGAAAAGCTGGCCAGTTTCGATCGTGAGGTGATTCCCGAGCGACGTATGCACGCGAAAGGGTCGGGAGCTTTTGGAACCTTTACTGTTACCCACGATATCAGCGGATACACAAAGGCGAAGATCTTTTCTGAGATCGGAAAAAAGACCGAGATGTTCGTGCGTTTTTCTACGGTCGCCGGTGAACGTGGTGCGGCCGATGCCGAGCGTGATATTCGCGGTTTTGCGATGAAGTTTTATACCGAAGAGGGGAACTGGGATCTGGTCGGAAACAACACACCGGTCTTCTTTTTGAAAGATCCTTTGAAATTCCCCGATCTTAACCATGCCATTAAGCGCGATCCACGAACCAACTTGCGCAGTGCCAAAAATAACTGGGATTTCTGGACTCTGCTTCCTGAGGCATTGCATCAGGTGACCATTACCATGAGTGACCGGGGAATACCGCTCTCCTACCGGCACATGAACGGTTACGGCAGCCATACCTACAGTTTGATCAGTGCTGATAACAAACGCCACTGGGTCAAATTCCATTTCAAAACTCAGCAGGGGATCAAGTGTCTGAGTGACGAGGAAGCGGAAAAGTTGGTCGGTCAATGTCGTGAAAGTCATCAACGTGACCTGTACGATAGTATCGAAGCTGGTGATTTCCCACGCTGGAACATGCAGATTCAGATCATGCCGGAACAGGATGCTGCCAAATGCCCCTTCAACCCCTTCGATTTGACCAAAGTCTGGTCGCATGCCGATTATCCGATGATCGATGTCGGTGTCATGGAGTTGAATCGTAACCCGGAGAACTATTTTGCCGATGTCGAGCAGGCAGCGTTTAATCCGATCAATATTGTCCCCGGTCTCGGCTTCTCGCCGGATAAAATGTTGCAGGGTCGGCTGTTTTCTTACGGCGATGCCCAGCGTTATCGCCTGGGCGTCAACCATCACCTGATCCCGGTCAACAAGCCGCGTTGTCCATTCCACAGTTTCCATCGTGACGGGGCGATGCGGGTTGACGGGAATCATGGCAGTACTCTGGGATATGAGCCGAACAGCTACGGCGAATGGCAGGAACAGCGCGATTTTTCTGAGCCACCTTTGAGCCTGGAAGGTGCTGCTGATCATTGGAACCATCGCGAAGATGATGATGATTATTACAGTCAGGCTGGTGACCTGTTTCGCCTGATGAGTGCTGAACAGCGGCAGTTGTTGTTCGGTAATACGGCTCGTGCCATGGGTGATGCGCCTCAAGAAATCAAAGTTCGTCATGCCGGTAACTGTTACAAGGCGGATCCCGCTTATGGTGAGGGCGTTGCAAAAGCAATGGATATCCCGTTGAACGAAATTGAAAAATAGGTTTAACTGGGCGAGAATTAACGAGAAGAAAGCTATTCACACTCAGGTGAAAAGTCTTTATCACATCAATAAACAAGGAGGAAAGGTATGCCGCCAAGTGTCAAGGGAACCGAAACCGAGAAGAATTTGTTGAAATCTTTTGCTGGTGAGAGCCAGGCAAGAACCCGTTATACTTACTTTGCCAGCATCGCAAAGAAAGAGGGCTATGTGCAGATTGCCGACATTTTCGAGGAAACGGCCAACCAGGAAAAAGAGCATGCCAAGCGCTTTTTTAAGTTTCTCGAAGGTGGCGGTCTGGAAATTACCGCAATGTACCCGGCCGGGAAGATGGGGACCACTACAGAAAATCTGCTCGCCGCAGCGATGGGTGAAAATGAAGAGCACAGCGAACTCTATCCCGCCTTTGCCGGAGTTGCTCTGAAAGAAGATTTCCCGGAGATTGCAGCGGCCTGGAATGCTATTTCTGTCGCAGAAAAACAGCATGAAAAACGCTATCGTGATCTGTTGGCAAATATCGAGAACGGCAGAATTTTCAAGCGTGAGCAGCCGGTCACCTGGCGCTGCCGGAACTGTGGATACCTGCATGTCGGTGAGGAAGCAGTCGAGCTGTGTCCAGCCTGTATCCATCCGCAAGCTCATTTTGAATTGTTGGGAGAAAACTGGTAAGCAGACGGTTGTCTGAAAATTGCAAAGGGATCGACCGGCATTCGCCGGTCGATCCCTTTGGGGATGAGTCTCTTATGGGATGGAGGTTGATTTTTGTTTGTCTGCTGAAAGTGACCAACCCTCAGCTTGTTCCCATCCGGAAATTCCGGGTGGGTTCGCTGTAGGTTTTCATATGGGAAACGAGCAATTTTTCTCAAGGTCAAGGAAATCAAGCGGTTGCGCGGAGACGTAGATGTCTACGCCGCACAAGCAAATGTGCAGATTGACGCAGAGATTGTGAAAAAGGGCCGTTTCCGGATGAAAACTAGCTTGCGGCTGCTGTCTCCTCTTGAGTTGAACTCCGTCTCTCTGGACCCTGGTAGCTTTGTTTCTGTCCCCGCCCACGAACTTTATCAGAGTCTATATCAATCCAGCCATCAGCTCTCTTGAATTTCGATATCTCTCGCATATTGATCAGATAGGTCAGGTAAAAACCTTTCACCAAATCATGTTTCCCGTCAGGATAAACTACCGAAATCAACATGGCTCTGCTCTCTGGAAAATCAAACAATTGAAACAAATTGTTAAGCTCTGTGATTCTGCAGACATCTTATGCAATTTTTTCACCGATTTTCTAAGGCTTTGTTTTATTGACCCTTTGTCGGTTGGTCAGGGGGGGGGTGTCGAAAGTTCTTACAGTTTTTAAATTCGTCAGGGTCTTGTATTTTCGGGGCCATCAATGAAAGAAGAATCAGGGAGTGGGCCCCTGTTGCGGATGGTTCTGAGCCTCTGCCGCTTGAAATATGTATTGCCAGAGGGATGCCTGGTTTTCTTCGTCAAGGGCCGCGAACTTTATACCGAAGCTATGGGCAGGGTTACGACTGTTTTTTTCCGCCCAGGAGACTGTTCCTTCTATGAAGAATGTTCCGTCTTGTCCCGGCAGGGAAAATTCCAGAGAGATTGGATTGTTAGCTCTGGGACAGGAGTCTCCTTTCAGGATTTCAATACAGGCTCCCTCCATACTCACATTGAGCAGAAAACCACTGAGGAACTGCCGGCAGTAGAGAAGTCGAATGGGAACGTTCGGTGAGAATTGTACGCGAAAATTGTCTCGCGCTCCGGCCATCACTTCCAGCAGGATGGCAAGAAACCTTTTGATGCTTTTTTTGCTCTCCTCAGAGGTTGTGTGGCTTTTCTCCAACAGTTTTTTTTCTTTGGCAACCTCATCGACAAGTTTCTTGTAGTGAAAGAATCTTTTGAAGAGATCTTCACGATCAAGAGTGAAGCCTTTGGCAGAAACAAGAATATTGTCTACGGGAACCACTGCCCGGCAATGGCTGCAGGTGGTTGTTTTGATCTCCGCCAGTAGCCCGGAAACGATAAATTCATGACATTTAGGACATTTCATCATCAACATGAGCGTGGCTTTCCGAAGATCCTCGTAAGAGTTGTCGGACGATAATTAATTGCTCAAAAGATAGCTTAATGACGACAGTAAATCAACAAAGTCCACTGTTGATGGCGTCGCAAAAAGTCCGCCCTCCGGCGTTGCAGCAGTTTTTCAGGATCTCGACAAACAATATGTATGCCTTCGCCCCTGAAAAACCACTACGCCTTGTAGGTCGAAATTTTTGCTTAGCCATCGTATTCTTTTTTGCGAGACCATCACGGTTATTTTAATGACTATTGTCCCGTGCGGTTAGTCAGGTTGGCGCAACGCGGGCAGCGCTGAAAGGGCCGGAATTAGAAGACAGGATTAGCCGCGTGGGGCATTAGAACTGATTTCTTAATGCCTGCACTTCCTTAAGCAAAGCTTGATAGGGACGCCAGTTCTCACGAGCTGTCCCCGATCCGTATTCGGGGGGGAGGGTGCAGTGGATCTGGTCATCCAGGAGTGTTTCCAGGTTCGGGATCAGCGCCAGGCACTGGCAGGGTCGCTTCGTGAGGGGGAAGGCACAGCCGTCCGGCCGTTGCTCGGCACAGCCCTGTTCGGTGGTGCGTGGGGCGGGGATCAGGATCCCGCCGAGATCTCGCAGAGTCAACCGGTGTTTGTTAAGGAGGGCCGAGAACTCGCCGGCCGTGGGTATTTCTGCTGCAGCAAAAATTGCAAAAAACCGCCGTGGATCACTCCAGACTCCCGGATGCCCTTGGCAGCAGCGACCACCACATTGGCTGCAGAGCTGTATGTCTAACTGTGTTCCTTCCACTATGCGACGATTTCTTTTTTCAGTCGATCGAATTCTTCGCGGGTGATCAGATCATCCTCCAGCATATTTGCCAGTTGACTCAACTCTTTTACCGGTGACGACGGCGCCTCCAGCAGACGGATTTCATTGGTTTCATTGACCTCAATCAGCTTTGGCTGGTTGTCCCTGTGCCCCAATTTCACCGAGGCCATACCGCCGAACAGGCTGATTTCCAGAGTGCGGTCGCGCAGGGTCGGGTCATTCATCAGGTCGCTGATTTTACGATTGCTCTCTTTCAGGCGGCGGTAAATCAGGTAGCCGGAACCGCCGACCAGGATCAGTCCGCCGATGAGGATGAACCACCTGAAATCGTAAATTCCCTTAATCAGGACAACCGCAGCAGCGAGGCCGAGAATCAGCAGAACGTGCAGCAGCAGCACCAAATAGCCGAGAAAAATGCCGTTAAAAAGCCCTTTATTCTGTTCGTCGTTCAGTTTCATCAGTTCATTTTCACCTTTTATTAAGCCGCCGTGCAAAGTATCACAAGATCATCCTCAGGTACAAAAAAACCCCTCTGCTGTTTGAGAGCAAAATAATGTGCTCTTCCATGTTTCTCTTTTTTCCCCGAGAGGTTTATGCTGGATTCTCCAGCTCGCTGCAGTTAATATTGCGAGCTGATGAGCTTTCGGTATTTAATCTTTGACCTATGGAATCTGTCAACAGACTCCTATGAGGAACTTAAAATGGAATGTCTCGGTATCGACATCGGTGGCAGCGGCATCAAGGGGGCTATCGTTGATATTGCCAGCGGTAAATTGGTTTCTGAGCGCGTGCGAATCCCGACTCCTGAACCGGCGACTCCGGATGCTGTTACCGAACGAGTGCGTGAACTGGTCACGCGGTTCTCCTGGCAGGGACCGATCGGTTGTGGTTTCCCGGCGGTGATCAGCAATGGGGTCGCGAAGACGGCCGCTAACATTGATGCGGCTTGGATTGGGATCGATGTTGTCGCTACTTTCCAGGAGGTGACCGGTTGTCCTTGTGTGGTTGCCAACGATGCAGATGTCGCCGGGTTGGCAGAAATGCGCTTTGGGGAAGGAATCGGGCGTACCGGATCGGTATTATTTGTGACCATCGGCACGGGGATCGGTAGCGCCCTGTTTTTTAATGGGCAACTTTATCCCAACACGGAATTCGGGCATTTGCGGCTGAAGAGCGGTTTGGCGGAACGTTACGCTTCAGCGGCGGTGCGGAAGAAGGAATCCCTGGGGTGGAAAGCCTGGAGCAAGCGACTCAACCGTTTTTTTGTTCAGGTTGAACGAGTTCTGTCTCCGGAACTGATCATTATTGGTGGTGGGGTCAGCCGTAAGCATGAAAAATACTTCTCGCTGCTTGATGTGCAGGCAGAACTTCTTCCGGCCAAATTACGCAACCGGGCCGGAATTATCGGCGCTGCTTGTTTGGCTGCTGAGCAGCTGGATCGCTGACCCGCGACATTTTAAATTGACGCTTCCAATTGTCCTTTCAACCTGCCGACCTCCCGTAGAATGATCGGCAGGCTGTTTTTCAAGCTGTGGTCATCGTTGACTTCGATCAACGGCACACCGAATTTGCGGCTCCCGGAAATCGGCACCACAGTATCTTCAGTTCCGTGAATAATAACCGTCGGAGGAAGTCCCTGGGCATGAATTCCGGCGGCCGCCGGACGCTGGAGGGCCGGTGCGCAGAGCACCATTCCGGCAATCCGCTGCGGAACCGCCTGTTGCAGCAGCAACGCCATCAGCCCGCCCATGCTCGAACCGATGATCAGAAAATCCCCCTCGATTTCCCTGATGGTTGCCAGGATGATCTCCAGCCGTTGCTGAGGGTCAACCAGGCCACGGCAATCGGGGGAGATGACTTCGCCGAAACGTTTTTTCAATGCCTGGTATTTGGTTCCGTACGGGCCCGATTCCAGGCCGTGTAGAAACAGTAATGTCATGGTTTTTGACCCCGCAGTTTCCCCTCCGTTTATAACCCGGCATATTCCAGGAAAGTGACCGGCGGCCGGTAAACGTCCTGCTCGGCAAGGAGCTCGTTGATTTCAAGGGGGCCGAAATACCTGGCCTCAAGAGCCCGCCCATGCTCCATCCAGAAGCCGAATTGCGGGATGAAACTGTTGTGGCGGATCGAATGGTCGATGGTTAACCCGGCCAGAACAAATATATTGCGATTACTGCCGTCAAAACCATCGGTAATATAGGAAGCGATGCGGTGGAACTGTCGCCAGGTGTTGATATTGCACAGACGCCGGTGTGGGAATACAGACGAGACAATTTGCGGCATGAAGTCGAAGACTGAACCTTCCAGCATACTTTTCGGCTCATGACTTTCGGGGTTCAGCTTTTTGCTGAAACTGAAGGTCTCCGGGTGCAACAGGTGACCGATCGGTTGCGGAGTGGTGCCTAAATGATTGACCACTTCCGGGTAGTCGCTGACCAGTTCGGGGTGCAAGCGATAAATTTTCCCGAGAGTGCCCTCTCCCAAAGCTTCTCCTTCAACCAGTTGATTCAGATGAATGCGGATACGTACGGTTTCTCCGGCCGGTTTCTCAAAGAGGTACTTGTAGGGAACCTCGATTTTTACCCTGCTTGCCTCGCGTGATATTTTGATCAGCTGGGTTGCCCGCCGATAGGTTCGCAGGTAATCGCCAAGCACCCGTTCCAGCATGCCGCAGCAAGGCACACTTTGGCCGTTGATGCGCCGGATATAGCCGACGCCGGAGACCTCTTCGGCACCGATATGACTGCCGCCGAGAATCACCAGATCCTGACCGTGGTGCGCCGCGGTGCTTAGGCGTACCGGATCGAGGAGTGCGCCTACCCGGCCCAAGTTGAACGTCGGGCAGTTGTAGACATAACCGAGCAGAGCTTTTTTGATCGATTGGCTCTCATCCGAACACTGCCAGATCGCCGGCAGGGTTCCCTGGAAATCGGCCCGGTCGGTCAGGCTGCGCATGCGACCGTAAGTGTCCATCAGATCCATGGGTGTTTGTTCGAGCAGGCTTTCGTCAGGTGGGGATATCGGCATGTTGTCCTCCTGTTGGCCGGCCATGGCCTGTTTGATCGTCAGGCTGTTTCAGTAGAATAGTGTTTGTCAGCATAAAAGAGGTCGCTTGTCAGTGCAATCGAATTGATCAATTGGCAAACTGATCATTGAATTAAATTGGCGACTTCTGTACAGTCTCTGAACTGAAAAACTGCTGTAACGCCAAGGGCGGACTTTTTACGACGCCATCTCAAGGCTTTTTGCGAGTGCATCAAAGGTTATCTCATGATTATCGGATTTGCCGGTAAAGCGGCTTCAGGTAAAACAACCGCCGCCAGGCATTTGGCCCCGTTGTTTAATAAAGAAACGCTGATTGTTCCCATGGCGATGGTGCTGCGGGATGAAATCGAAGATTTTCTCCGGCAGATCGGCGCTGTGGATTATGTGCCCCTGGTTTATGGCGATCAGGATGACAAGGTGCACATTTTCTATATCGACGAATTAATGGCCACTGAGCAGTGCCCGCAATGGAATGAATTTGTTGCTGAACATGCTGACATCCAGGATCGCCCCGGTCAGACGGCAATCAGCGTCCGGCGCATTCTGCAATGGTGGGGGACCGAGTACCGCCGGGCGCTGGATCCCGATTACTGGACCAAGGCGTGGACAAAAAAATTGACCGGGTATGATTTGAACAGGGTGCATATTTTGATTGACGATGTGCGCTTCATGAACGAACTGCACACCATCAAGGGGCAGGGAGGGATGACCATCAAGATTGAACGTCCCGGCTTTGCGGTTGCCGGCAATCATGCCAGTGAAATCTCTCTCGATGGTTACGGCGACTGGCAGCAGGTCATTGTCAATGATGGGACCCTGGAAGAGTTCAAGCTGAAAGTTGCCGGTCTCGCGGTAAAATTAAATCCTTGATAAGCAACAGCAAGGGGGTACGTAAAGCTGTTTTTTTCTAATGCAGATGTTGATTTAAAAAGGCCTCCGGGATTTCCCGGGGGCCTTCTTCTTATGGCTTGATCCGGCCAGTTTTTCTTGCCCATTAACCATATTCTGCTGTATTTAGAGAAAACTTGACTAATTCGTCTATAATGTTACCATGAGTGTAACAACTGTTACAATCATGGGGCCAGATAGGGACGAAAGGGAGGTTCACGATGCCTCAAGCTGCACGAATCCAAGCTGCACTCGATCCGCACAGCCCGGAATTCCGCAGGAGCCTTGCAAAAATGGTGATGACTTTATTCGACCATTGGGGACTGAAAACTGAGGACCAGGCCTCCCTTCTCGGGCTGTCAATAAAGGCCAGAACCTCTCTGTCAAGGTATCGGAATGGTCGTCCGTTTGCCGACAACCAGGATCTACTGGATCGTGCGGGGCACCTTCTGGGAATACACAAATCTCTGCGTCTGATGTTTCCGCACAACAGAGAACTTGCTTATCGCTGGGTGACCCGACCGAACAAACGATTCAGCAATAAGTCGCCGCTCGACATAATGAAGGAGCGACGCTTTGAAGGCCTGCTTGCGGTTCGACGGTACCTGGATTTTGAGCGCGGCCGGTAAAGAATGTTTCCAAACCTTTTAACCGATATCACCGACTATTCGAGCGACCTCTTTCGCAATATCAAAACGGCCCGGGTGTCCATCGACTGCTACGACGATCTTGGCGATAGCGAGTTTGATACGGGGGTTGCTGTTCATGCTGAAATGGTGGGCCATGAGCACACTCACGCGGCGTTAATTACCCGTCCTTTTGATTACGGAACCGCCATTGCCTATTCATTCGATTCAAGCAGCTGGCAAGCAACCCGTTTCAGCGATGGAAGGCAACATGGTGTCTGGTACGGTTCTGAAAAGATGGAAACAACCATCGTTGAGACCGTCTATCACTGGAAACGCTTTGTCCGCGATGCCTACGACGATCTCAATGAAGAAATTGTTGCAGATCGTCGGGTGGTACTGGTCCGCTGCCAAGGACTCTTGGTCGATCTCGTCGGCAAGGAGGTCGATTTTCCTGCTCTTGTCGATCCAGATGATTATGGTTTTACGCAACAGGTCGGAAGCTACCTGGTCAGCAATAATCAAGCGGGTCTGCGAGTCTTATCGGCACGCTGTGAAGGTGTCAATGCAGCAATTTTCAATCAGGATGTTTTGTCAAATCCACGAGATTACTGCTACCTGACCTATATCTGGAACCCTGCGGAGGGAGATCAAATAAGAGTTGAAAGGGAGCTGGGATCGGTATTGGCTACCATTTGACCCCGGCTTCCTACTTCAACTCAAAGGCGACCTTGATTATGGCTTGGTACTCATTGACTTTGCCATCATCTCCAATATGGCCGCGAACCTCCTGAACCTCGAACCAGGAAAGCTTCTCCAGGGACTGCTGTGCCCTGGTTACCGCCTGCTGGATCGCATCCTCGATTCCGGCACTGGAGGTGCCGATTACTTCAACCTTCTTGTAGGTCCTGCCCTGTCCGTAAGTCATTGTCTCCTCCTTTTCTGAGCCGTTCTAAAAATATCACCTGATTGAAGGTTAGCACCCCGTTCTATTCTGTAAACCTGAATCCGTGAATTTTGGGAGTAAAGCCGGGACAGCCCCGACGTACAAAAGTCCTTAAACTGGGAGGCGGTCGAAAAATTGCTCCCCCATCACAGTTGTGCGACCTGTGCGAGCACTTCAGCAAACGGAAATCCGGCCAGGCAGCCGAACCGGGGATGACGTGTCAAACGGGCCTTGCCGGCGGCGGGGCTGGTGATACCGCACAAAAAACGGGCCAGCTGGCGCGGGTGCTCCAGCGCACTGTGCTGCTCAGCCTGCATTTGCCGGATCAAGGTCAACTCTTCACTCGACAATTCGAGAGGCGTAACGGCGGCCGACGGACGGGTTGTCTGTTCCCGGCAGCTGCTGCACTGCCCACAGTCCGCAGCCAGCTCTTCGCCGAAATAACGCAGCAGGTGGCGCACCACACAGCCGCTATCCCGGATCAGGGCAAGTACCCCATCCAACCGTTGCAGGGACTGTTCTTCCTGACGACTGAAGGCCTCGACCATGGAAGCGATCAGCCCCGCCGGATCGGCAGACCGCTGCGCCAAACGGTACCCATAGCGCAGTCCGGCACTCTGCAAGGTCAGATCGCCCCGCTCCTCCAGATAGGTGAGCGCCGCAGTGATCCGCTCGCGGGGCTGCTGCAGGGTCAGGGCCGCTTCGGCAGGGAGCAGATGATTCCAGACCCGCCCCGGCTTGGCACTGGCGAACAGCGCCGCTAAAAAGCTGGCCCGCTCTTCGCTGTAGTCAGCGCAAATCGCCTGTTGCGGCCGGTTACACTGAAACTTGTAGCCCTCATAAAAGGGGCCGGTGGCCTCCAGGGTGCCGTTCAGTTCCAGGTAGGTCAAGACGGTGGCCACCACCAGCGGCCGGATATCGTAGCGGGCCGACAACTCATAGCGCGACACATTAAACTGTTGCCCCTGACTGAGCAGGTGAGTGATCAAGCCGTGCAGCGCTTCCGGGGAGGGAGTATCGCCGTAGGTGAAGTTCGCCAGCACCGTGCAATCGTCAGCACAGGCCAGCATTTCACAGTACGATCGGTTGCCGTCGCGACCGGCCCGGCCGATCTCCTGCATATAGTTTTCGATAGTTTTCGGCAGGTTGTAGTGGATGATGGTGCGGATATCAGCCTTGTCGATCCCCATGCCGAAAGCGATGGTGGCGACGATAATCCCGCTGTCACCGCGCATAAAAGCGTCCTGCACCGCACTGCGCTGTTCATTTTTCAGCCCGGCGTGATAAGCCTGAGCGCGCAACCCCTCGCGGCACAGCAGTTCACTCACCTCCTCGGCGGTGCGCTGCAGGGTGACATAGACGATGGTCGGTCCGGGCGGCAAGCTTTGCAGCCGTTGCAACAGCAGCTGCGACCGCTGCTGCGCTGTACAGGGGATGATCTTCAACAGCAGATTGGGGCGATGAAATCCCGTTATCACCTGATCGGCATCCGCAATGCTGAAAACCCGCCGGATATCGTCCGCCACCTGCGGGGTTGCCGTCGCGGTCAAAGTCAGCACCCGCCCCACCCGCAATTCAGCAGCCAGCCGGGCGATTTTCAGATAATCGGGGCGAAAGTTATGTCCCCATTCAGAAATACAATGGGCCTCATCCACTGCCAGCAGGGCAATCGGCGTCCGCCGCAGCCGCTGCAGAAAACGCTCATTGGCCAACCGCTCCGGGGCGATGTAGAGAATCTTCAGGCTGCCGTCGGCCATGCCGCGGTAGATGCCCTGCACCTCGTCATAAGGCACACTGGAATCGAGTCGCGCCGCCGCCACGCCACCGCGCTGTAGAACGTCAACCTGATCCTTCATCAGGGCGATCAACGGTGAAATCACCAGTGTCAAACCATCCAGCAGCAGCGCCGGCAGCTGATAACAGAGACTTTTCCCACCGCCGGTGGGGAACACCGCCAGAGACGAACGTCCGGCCAGCAGGCAATCGATCACCTGCTGCTGACCGGGGCGAAAGGTAGAAAAACCGAACCTGCTCTGTAACAACTGGGCTGCAGTTGGCTGCATGACATATCCCCCTCTTAAATGTTGATGCACTCGCAAAAAAATCATGGGATGGCGACGCCATCAAATGTTCGATTCGAAAAATTTGTGAAGCTTCCGGCATGTTGCATCAAATGACCTCATTTCTGATTCGGTATCCAAATGCCGGCAGTACGGGCCTCCGTCGGACCCGACGGATTCTTTCAATTTCCGGTCTGGCGGGACATCGTATTCATTATACAGACTGACATCACGAATGATCTCCCCGCCCAGCAACCAGAGATTCCCCATGTGGTTGCGAATGGTTTTGTCCTTCAATCCGCCGGCGATGAGATGTTCAACGAAGGGACGCATTACCTTGATAAGCCCCTGACCGTATGGCACATCCTCCTGAAGGCCCATCCACTGACGAGGCCATTCGGGAAACGTTGGAATAATATCTTCAGGTCTCTTCATGCCGTTCTCCCGCCCGAGTGCATGGTATTGGTTAGCCTTTTTTTCTTTTGGTGGCCTTTTTGTAAACAAGATTTTTATCTCTTTTGCCCACAGCAACGACCAATACGACGATTTCATTTTCAATTATTTCGTAAACCAGACGGTATCCACTCGCCCGAAGTTTGATTTTATAATGATTCTCGAAACCATGAAGTCGACTTGCCGGCACGTGGGGGTTCTGTAGACGTTCCTTGAGCTTCTTCTTGAGTTGCCCCTGGATGGAAGAATCCAGTTTTTTCCACTCCTTCAATGCAGTGGGCAGAAATTTCAGGCCGTATTTATAGCTCATCGATATCGACTTCTACAGCCTTGATTTTCTCATCCTGCCTCTCGTTTACAATCAGGCCAAGCTGATAATCTTCAAGTCTTTCCATGAGCGTTTCATACGTTTCAGCCGGGATAAGGTAGGCCGTTGGCCGGTTATGATTCAATATTGCAATCGGTTCCCCTTCTGATTCGTCTATCAGGGCGCTCGGGTTCTTTTTTAATTCGGATATGCTGGCAGAGTAATTTGCAAGGACGGTTTTCATGGTGTTCACCTCTGGTCTAAATTAAGGGCTATATAATGGTCGCAAAATAGCACTTAATCACCGCAGTGTCAATTTGGAGGGGGTTGTAGACTAGTTTTCATCCGGAAACGGCCCTTTTTCACAATCTCTGCGTCAGTCTGCGCGGTTGCTTGTGCGGCGTAGACAGCCACGCCTCCGCACAACCGCTTGATTTCCTTGACCTTCCAGGGGTTCCGGGGACACCAGGGGTTCCGGGGACAGAATATCTATTTATTCTTTCGTGGCCGTCCGGGTTTACACGGGTGTAAAATCCGCCCTGTCAGCGATTCCAGAGACAATACAAACGCATCACTGCCGACAGGACGTCCCGTCCTCGTTCCCTGTAATACCCGATTGAGTTTCTCCTCATCGTCTTGGTGCAGAAAGCGTGTCCAGTCGTCAACCATTTCCGGTAAGGTTCTTTC
>WTCI01000026.1 GCA_013138655.1 Desulfuromonadaceae bacterium
AGATGGCATCACGTTTCAGCCCGGATCATCACACTACGTTGATATGTATGCAGGTACTAAAGGCGGCCATGGCTGACCTGAGTAAGGAGAGATAATGTCTTCTTTGTTGCCCAAATTACTCAACTGGAGAAATTAATCTAAACCTAAATTAGCGGATATTGTATGGCGAAAACTAGGACGAGAAGAGTCGGCTCGGTAAAGCAAGAGCTTGTTAAAAAGTCGAGAGAAGCTGCGCTTGCAGCTGTCCAGATTTTTAACAACCCGAACATCACCTTTAAGACAGAGTCATACATTGTCCTGATGATTATCGCTTGGACGTATCTACTTCATGCGTATTATCGTGAGAAAAAAATTGAGTACAGATACTTTGAAATGCAGGGCAAAAGAAAGTCATTCGATAGAACAAAAAAAGGTGCATATAAATACTGGGAATTGGAACGTTGCTTACATGAAAAGAAGTCACCGATCGACAAAGACACTGTTAACAACCTGAGGTTCTTGATCGGTTTGCGACATGAGATCGAACACCAGATGACAACCCGTATTGACGACCTTTTGAGTGCCAGATTTCAAGCATGCTGTCTCAACTATAACGAGTACTTGAAGGGTTTTTTCGGTGATGCCCTTGGCATCGAAAACCATCTTTCCTTTAGCCTTCAATTTTCTACGATTGATGCCGAGCAGAAGGATATGTTGGCTGAACAAAAAGGGTTGCCCGCCAATATACAAGCTTATATCGAGCAGTTTGATTTTGCTCTGTCAGAAGATGAATTTGCTAGTCAAAGATATGCGTACCGAATTCTTTTTATCCCCAAAACGGCGAATCATAAAGGCCAGGCAGATCGTGTCATAGAATTTGTAAAAAGCGACTCCCCCCTTGCGGAATCGTTGAATAAAGAATATGCATTCTTCAAAGAAACAGAAAAGAAAAAATATCTGCCAGGACAAATTGTTGCTTTGATGCAATCCGCAGGTTTTCCAAAATTCACCATGCATTATCATACTCTCCTATGGAGGGAGAAAGTTGCTAAAGACCCCAAAAAGAGCTTCGGGCACATGGTGGCTGGTAAGTATTGGCACTGGTATGAGAATTGGGTTGATGTGGTTAGAAAGCATTGCGAGGATAATCGAGAGGCATATGCATGATCACTGAAGACCAACTCGAACAACTCTGCCTCGGCTGGTTCAAAAACGGAGGCTATGAATACGCCCACGGCCCCGAAATCGCTCACGACGGTGAAACACCGGAGCGCAGCGACTACCAGCAAGTTGCCCTACAGGGTCGCTTGATTACTTCCTTGCAAAAGATCAACTCCCACCTCCCCCTCGAAACCCTCGAAGAAGCCGCACTGACCGTCACCAAACCCGAAAGCATCGAGGTCGCATCATGCTAAAAATCACTACCCTCGACGACATTGCCGCCCTGCGGGAAAATTTCGAGGTCGAATGCAAGCTAGCCGTGGGCAAAGACGGCAAAGGGGCCTTGCCGAAGGATTTCTGGGAAACCTACAGCGCATTCGCCAACAGCTACGGCGGCGATATTTTGCTGGGTGTTCGAGAGAAAAAGAATCATCAATTTGAAATTGTTGGCGTTGAGAATACCGTCAAGGTTCTTAACGACCTGTGGACGAGTCTCAACAATTCGCAAAAGGTGAGCGCAAATCTGCTGACTGAATCGATGGTCCAGGTATTGGACATTGATGGCCGCGCCCTGGTGCGGGTGCATGTGCCCAGGGCAACCCGAAAGCAACAGCCGGTCTATCTGCGGGGGAATCCTCTGACCGGAACCTACCGTCGGCTGAACAGCTCCGATTGTCTGGCCGATGAAGAAACGGTGCGACGCATGCTGGCCGAGCAGGTGGAGGACGTGCGCGATCAGCGCATCTGTGTTGGTTTTACGCCGGTTGACCTGGATATGGATAGCCTGAACGCTTATCGCAACATGCTTCGTGCCGAAAAACCGGGGCATCCATGGCTGGCATTGGATGATACGGGCTTTTTGCGGATGCTTGGCGGTTGGCGCGAGGATCGCGCAACCGGCGAAAGCGGCTTAACGCTGGCAGGGTTGTTGATGTTTGGCCAATGGCCTTCGATTACTGAAGCAGCACCGCTCTATTTTGTCGACTATCAGGAGCGACCGGCAGATAAACAGTCAGAAACTCGGTGGATTGATCGTATCGTGCCCGATGGCACCTGGTCTGGAAACGTCTTTGATTTTTACCGACGGGCAGTAAAAAAGCTGGTTGCGGACCTGAAAGTGCCGTTTGTACTGAAAGGCGATGTGAGACAGGACGACACGCCCATTCATCAAGCCTTGCGCGAAGCACTCGTAAACACTCTGGTTCATGCCAATTACAACGACCGCGCTTCGATACTGGTGGTGAAAGAGCCTTCCGGATTCCTCTTCCGCAATCCCGGCCTTCTGAGGGTTCCCGTAGAACAGGCGATGCAGGGTGGCGCGAGCGATTGTCGCAATCGAACGATGCAGCAGATGTTCTTAATGATCGGACTGGGGGAGCGGGCAGGGTCGGGCCTGCCCAAGATCATCCATGGCTGGCAGGATAGCGGCCATTTTCTGCAACTCAGCGAGTCCTTCGAGCCGTACGATCATTCCGTTCTTGAACTGCGCTGGACCGAAGGTGACGGTGTAAGTGACGGTGTAAGTGACGGTGTAAGTGACGCCGGACTTGATCCAGCAGAACGTGACCTGCTGGACCGCATCAGACAAAACAAGACTATAACCATCAAAGAACTGGCGGAACAGACGGGGAAGTCACTGAGTACCATTGAACGGAAAATCCGCAAACTGAAACTGGCACACCTTCGGCGTATCGGCTCTGACAAAACGGGGCATTGGGAGGTCGTTGATGATTAACGAAGACCAGCTTGAACAGCTCTGCCTCGACTGGTTCCGCGCGCAAGGCTACAACTACGCATACGGCCCCGATATCGCCCACGACGGCGACATGCCAGAGCGTAGCGATTACCAGCAGGTCGTCCTGCTCGGCCGCCTTATCTCAGCTCTGCAAGAGATCAACCCTCATATCCCCCTTGAAACCATAGAAGAAGCCGCCCTGGCCATCACCAAACCCGAATCCCCGGTCCTCATCCACAATAACCGTGCCTTCCACAAACTCCTCCTCGAAGGGGTTCCGGTCGAATACACCGACGGCGACGAAAAGAAGTCCGATCACGTGCAGCTGATCGATTTCCACAACGTCGAGAAGAACCAGTTTCTGGTGGTCAATCAGTTCACCGTGCAGGGGACCAAGCAACTGCGCCGCCCCGATATCGTCGTTTTTATCAACGGCCTGCCGATCTCGGTGATCGAGCTGAAGAACCCCGCCGACGAGAACGTCGATGTGTGGTCGGCCTACAACCAGTTGCAAACCTACAAGGATGAAATTGCCGACCTGTTCGTCTGCAACGAAGCGTTGGTAATCTCCGATGGTTTGACTGCACGACTCGGTTCGCTGACCGCCAACAAGGAGCGTTTTCTCCCCTGGCGCACCATCAAAAACGAAGACGACAAACCGTTGCTCGAATATGAGCTGGAAAAGTTGGTCAAGGGCTTCTTCGATCGCGAGCTGCTGCTCGATTGCATCCGCTACTTTATTCTCTTCGAGCAGGACGACGGTAACATCATCAAAAAGATCGCTGGCTATCACCAGTTCCACGCCGTACGTGAGGCGGTGCGGGTGACTCTGATCGCTTCGGCGCCAGCAAAAGAGTTTGAAATTTCCGATCAGCGTGCGACCTGGGGAAAAGAAGTGAAGCCCGGTTCACGTAAGGCCGGGGTAGTGTGGCATACTCAGGGTTCAGGTAAGAGCATCACCATGTGTTGCTATGCCGGTAAGCTGCTGCAGCAACCGGAGATGAACAATCCCACCCTGGTGGTGGTCACCGACCGCAACGATCTCGACGGCCAGCTCTACAATACCTTCTGCAACGCCCAGGAACTGCTCAAACAGACCCCGCAGCAGGCCGACAGCCGCGAGGAACTGCGTGAGATGCTGGCGGCGCGTCAGTCGGGTGGCATCATATTCACCACCGTGCAGAAGTTCTCTCTGCTAAATGGTGAGGAAGCACATCCTGCTTTAAGTAAGCGTACCAACATCGTTGTTATCAGCGATGAGGCCCATCGTAGTCACTACGGCTTCAAAGCTCGGCTCGACACTAAGACCGGCCAATACATCTACGGCTACGCAAAGCACATGCGTGACGCCATCCCCAATGCTTCCTTCATCGGTTTCACCGGTACGCCGATCTCCCAAGAGGACAAGGATACCCGCGCCGTCTTCGGAGATTACGTCAGCATCTACGACATTCAGGATGCGGTCGATGACGGGGCGACGGTGCCGATCTATTACGAATCGCGCCTGGCCAAGCTCGACATCAATCGGGCCGAGATCGACGAACTGAACAAGGACGTCGAAGAGATCATCGAAGATGAAGAAGATGTCAGCCTGCGTGAACAGACTAAGAGCCGCTGGGCGCAACTGGAAAAGCTGGTTGGTGCCGAACCGCGTTTGAAAGAAGTGGCCGAAGACCTGATCTCCCATTTTGAAACCCGCACCGCGACCCTCGATGGCAAGGGGATGATCGTCTGCATGAGCCGCGACATCTGCGCACATCTTTACAATGAACTGGTCAAATTGCGTCCCGAGTGGCACGACGAAGACCCGGAAAAGGGGGCGCTCAAGATAGTTATGACCGGCTCTGCAGCCGACAAGGTGCTTCTGCAGCCGCATATCTACAACAAGGCCACCAAAAAGAGGCTGGAGAAACGTTTCAAAGACCCGAAGGACGAATTCAAGCTGGTGATCGTGCGTGACATGTGGCTGACCGGCTTCGATGCGCCGAGTTGCCACACCATGTATGTTGACAAACCGATGCGCGGCCACAACCTGATGCAGGCGATTGCTCGCGTTAACCGGGTCTTCAAAGACAAACCGGGAGGGTTGGTCGTCGATTATATCGGCATCGCCAACGAACTGAGGCAGGCGCTCAATACCTATGCCACTTCACAAGGGAAAGGGGCACCGACCCTGCTGGCTGACGAGGCACTGGCAATCCTGCTGGAAAAGGTCGATGTGGTGCGGGGCATGTTCCACGGTTTCGATTACAGTGACTATGCAACCAATGCTCTGCAGCTGATGCCGCTGGCGGCGAACCACATCCTCGGGATCAAGGATGGCAAGAAGCGCTTCCTTGATGTGATGGCCGCAATCGGCAAGGCCTTTTCCCTCTGCGGAACCCTCGACGAGGCCGCCGAGCTACGCATCGAGATCGCTTTCTTTTCGGCGATCAAGGCAGCCATCATCAAACACACATCAACCAGCCGCAAGCTGACGGAAGAACAGAAGAACAGCGCCATCAAGCAGATCCTCGATAACGCCATCAAGGCGGAAGGAGTTGAGGATGTCTTTGCTATGGCTGGGATGACGCGGAAGAATATTGCGCTCCTGTCTGACGAATTCATGGATGATGTGCGTAACATGAAGAGCCAGAACCTGGCGGTGGAACTGCTGGAGAAGTTGCTCCGTGACGAGATTAGAGCCCATACCCGCAGCAACCTGGTGATGGAAAAGAAGTTCGGCGATCGACTGCTTGAAACCTTGAACAAGTATCACGCCCGCGCTGTAGAAACTACCCAGGTCATCGAAGAGTTGATCAAGATGGCCAAGGATTTCAAGACGGCGCTGAAGCGTGATGAAGAGTTGGGGCTGAACGCTGATGAAGTCGCTTTCTATGATGCTCTTGCGAATAACGAGAGTGCTGTTCGTGAGCTGGGTGACGAGATACTGAAGAAGATTGCTGTCGAGATTACCGAGAAGCTGCGCAACAGCACCTCGGTCGATTGGCAGGTGCGCGAAAGTGTGCGGGCCAAGTTGCGAAATTTGGTGCGGCGTTCACTGCGACGTTGGAAGTATCCGCCGGATAAACAGGATGTGGCGGTTGAATTGGTCATGAAGCAGGCGGAAGTACTTTGTGAGAGATGGGGTAGTTTGTGAGTTCCGGGGACACCTTATTTAATTTATACGACAGGTAGATGCGTAGAGTGTCCTCAGAATACCGTAATCACATTGAGATCTTTCATGTCACAGGAAAAACCAGCCGACCATCACGAAGAAGGGATAGAAATCCCGTACGATCAGATCAATCCGGAGACGCTGCGGAATATGATCCAGGAGTTTGTGTCAAGAGACGGGGCGGATTGGGGTGATGACGGCTGTACGCTGGAGGATAAGGTGAAACAGGTTCTCCGGCAGTTGCGCAACAAAAAGGTTAAGATTGTTTTTGACCTGAAGTCTGAAACGGCGAATATTGTTGTCTGCCGTTGAATCGGGAATGCAGGGGGCACGCTGAACCTCCCCCGACACGGGGACACTTACACGTAGGTGTCCCCCGGAAGTGTCCCCAATTATACCGGCTCCCTTCTGCACCTGATTGTATCCTCCCACCCATGCGATAGAATTGTTTTGCACTCTTCCAGACAAGCTCAGGAGGTTTTCGCATGACCGGTCTTCTGCTCCGCTGGCTGATTCTCAGCATGGCAATTATGGCGGCCGCCTACCTGTTCGCGGGGATCCATGTGAGCGGTTTCGGCTCCGCCCTGTTTGCTGCCCTGGTTTTAGGGATTCTGAATGCGCTGCTCCGGCCGATCCTGTTCATCCTGACCCTGCCGATCAATATCCTGACCCTGGGCCTGTTCACGTTCGTGATCAATGCCCTGCTGCTGATGATGACATCAGGCATCATCGGCGGTCTCGTGGTGGACAGCTTCGGCTCCGCCCTGCTCGGTTCGCTGATCATCAGCCTGGTGAGCTGGCTGCTCAGTTCGTTCATTAACGACCAGGGGCGGGTCGAATCGATCGACATCGAACTGCGCCGGCGGCGCGGCGATCACTGGGAATAAGCGGGACACTTCGAAAGCGCCGGTAAAAGCCGGTAAAGAACGAAGGGTGGGGGAATTCCGGGGACATAATACTTAATTGAAACCATCGAGCCTCTTGCAAAAGTCTTAGTCTGAAACATTTAAGCCTTGAGGGATGGCTCCTCGGTCCAGTGATTGAAAAAAGCCATTGCAGGGCGATCTGCGGTGCTGTTTTTTCGGTTCCGGGCGGACTCCCTCTTTGATCGATTTTTTTGTTCTTTGATAATCAGAGTCCCATAGAGGGGTCAGGCCGGCAAGACTGCAAGTTGATAATTTGATGCTATCGTTATCCCATGGCAAATAAACCACGCATCCATTATCTCGGCGCGTTGATCTTCAAGAAGTTGATTTGAGCGCCGCTGGTCAGAAGCGATTGCCTGCATGATCACCTTTAGGTAGAATGTATTGCAAATGCAACGCAAGGAGTCATGATATGAAATCAGCA
>WTCI01000179.1 GCA_013138655.1 Desulfuromonadaceae bacterium
TTCGCCCGGTACTGTGATAATCGAGGGCTTCTTGACGCATTGACATAAGGGTGTGTCCTCCTGATAGAGAGTTTTGTTCTGAGACTCTTGAAGTTAAGGGGTTGGGATGAGCATTTCTTGGTTGTTCTGAATCAGCCACAAATTACAATTTGAATAAAAAATTATAGCCGTACTAAAAAAAAGTCAACAAGATTTGCTACCCAATTAGAATATAACTGCTTTTTCTTCTGACGCAATGCTGGTGCCAAAATTTAGAATATTTTTTTAGTTGTAATATTTCAATAAGTTATGTGCTCTGCGTGCGCCATATGGTAATAATTTAGTTCTAAATGTGGTGAAGATTAGACAGATTGTGGCTAAAATTAGCCTATTAGATGCGGTGAAATTAGCTGAATATACTATGCGAAATCATACGATCGGTATTTTAATCCTGGATTCCCGGGTTGAGGGGGAAATCATTGCTCTGGACGGGTAATCAACTCTTGGAGCCTTTTCATCTTTGTGTTATCTTTTTTAAATTCATTCTGATGGCCTGAGGAATTGTTTGAAATGCTTGATATTTTTCAAAAAGGTGGCCCATTGATGTACCCGATCCTGATCTGTTCGGTGATTGGTTGGGCAATTTTTCTCGAACGAATCAGGACTTTTTTTCATATTCGGCGCAGTTTCCGTCCCTTATTTGAAGACGTTTGTCGTTTTCTTCAGGAAGATAAACCTCTTGAGGCAGTTTCACTGTGTGAAAGCAGGAACACGCCACTGGCGAATGTTCTGCTGGTCGTTTTGACCAATCGAGGGAATAACCGGGCACACCTGAAAGAACTCGCTGAAGAGGTGGGTGAGCGTGTATCGATTTCTTTTCAGCGCTATCTCGGTTTGCTCGGAACCATCGCGACCGTCGTGCCTCTGCTTGGCCTGCTTGGTACCGTGCTGGGGATGATCAAGGCATTTAACGTTATTGCAACAGAAGGGGTGGGAACCCCGATGACACTGGGTGGGGGAATATCGGAGGCTTTGATTACCACCGCTGCAGGATTATCGGTTGCCGTACCGATGATCCTGCTCCATCGTTACCTTTCCAGCCGTGCTGAACAGTTAACGCTGGCGTTGGAAGAATTGACCATGCGGGTCGTCGATCTGGTCGGAAGATAAAGTTATGGGATTTCGTCGTCGCACGATTGAAGAGCCCCGCGTTGAATTGACCCCGTTGATCGACGTTGTCTTTTTGTTATTGATTTTCTTTATGATATCAACGACCTTTATTGAAAAACCTGGGCTGAAAATCAATCTTCCCGAGTCCTCTGCTCAACAGATAAGACAAGACAGTCTGGAGATTCAGGTCTATTTGTCTGCGAACGGTGACATCTATTTAAAACGTGAAAAAATTTCTCTGGCCGATTTATTACATGAACTGAACAGCTACGGCGATCGGACAAATAAAATGACTTTTTTACTGATGGCAGACCGGGATGCACTGCACGGCAAAGTCATTCAGTTGATGGATGCAGCGAAGATGGCAGGTTTCGCCACCCTGGCAATAGCAACAGATAAACCTGCTGGTTCTAGATAAACGGTAAATATCAAAGGTGAAGCGATGAGTAATACCCTGGCAATACTGACCGGAGGTGGTGATTGTCCCGGATTGAATGCCGTCATTCGTGGTGTGGTGCGTTCAGCAGTTGGTTTGCACAATTGGCGAGTGCTTGGTATCGAGGACGGTTTTGAGGGGCTGATCGGCAAGCTACGCACGCGGGATTTAACCCTTGATTCTGTCAGTGGGATTCTGCCGCGAGGTGGTACGATTCTGGGAACCAGTAACCGTGGTAATCCTTTCAGTTATCCGGTGACTGTTAATGGAAAAATTGAACTTCAGGATATCTCCGATAGCGTCTTGCAAGAGTTTCAAAAGTCGGGTGCCGAGGTTTTGATCGCTGTTGGTGGCGACGGGACTTTAAAAATTGCCCAGGGTCTTTATGAAAAAGGTTTGCCGGTCATCGGCATACCGAAAACGATCGATAACGATCTGCGGGCAACGGATGTGACCTTTGGTTATCGAACTGCAGTGGCCATTGTCACCGAAGCTCTCGATCGCCTGCATTCGACGGCAGAAAGTCATCATCGGGTTATGGTTGTCGAAGTGATGGGGCGGGATGCCGGCTGGATTGCTCTGGAATCGGGAATTGCCGGTTCAGCAGATGTTATTTTGATTCCTGAAATCCCTTATTCTGTCGACCGTATCTGTGCCGCAATTGAACAGCGCAGGGGTCGGGGCCGCCGCTTTTCAATTGTGGTCGTTGCAGAAGGTGCTGTTGCCGCGGAAGGAAACAAGGTCCTGCTACAGACTGCCGCAGAAAATCTTGGTGTTGAACGGCTGGGTGGAATTGGGCATGCTGTAGCACAACAAATTACTGCTCAGTTGGATATGGAATCCCGGGTCGTGACTTTGGGGCATCTGCAGAGAGGTGGTTCACCGACGCCCTATGATCGGATTCTTGCCTCACGGTTTGGCGTCAAGGCTGTTGAGCTTATCGCGCAAAAAAAGTTTGGCAGGATGGTCGCGTTGCGCGGGCGCCAAGTTGTTGATGTTGAAATTGTCAGTGCGATTTCTCAACTCAACCTGGTTGATCCTGCGGGTGAACTGGTTGCGACAGCTGAATCTCTTGGAATTATGGTCGGTCGTTGATTTTATTTATGATTGTTTAAAAGTGCAGGGCATCTGATGACAAATATTTTTTCTCTCATTACCGAAAGCAGTGCTGCGAAAAGTACCAGTTCCATTAATCGCAGTGTCCTTTATTCTCTAGCTGGTCTTTTGCTCGGGGTTTCTGCGCCGATCGGTTGGATGCTGGTGCGTTTGGTTGTGTTTTATGACCCCGCGTTGTCGCTCTGGCAACAGACCATTGGCAATGTCCTGTTGAGTAACGTCAATATTGCCTTATTTCTTTATATGGGTGGAGGTACGGCCGTAGTCCTGGCGACTTTCGGCTATTTTATCGGTCGGGCTGCCGAACAAATCCATGCCCGGGCGACTAAACTCAACGAAATGAATATCACTGTAGCCAGCCAGAAAGAGGAGTTTGAACGAAAATATCGTGAATTGAATGCCCGTATCGAAAACTTTCACGCGATCAGTGCAGGCATTTTAAAAACCACGGATTTACAGGAGCTGGTTGCTTTAACCGGAAACGGTTTGAGAGAGGTTGTCGATTATGATCGAGTGAACATCCTCTTAGTTGACCATGAACTCAAAGAGATTCGCCTGTCAAGCTGCCTGAGTCGTGATGGGGCGACAGATACTTCTGTGACGATACCTCTCGATGATCGGGCTGGTGTTCTCTATAAGACGGTCACTGAGATGCGGCATTATCTGATTGATGATATCGCCCTGATGACCCCTGATTTTCGGCTTAAACCTCCTTGTGACAGTATTGCAGCCTTGCGTGCAAAATGTTTTCTGGTTTGCCCGGTGATCGTTAGCGGTGTTGTTGAAATGATCATGACCGTTGATAATAAACTGACTGGGAACCCCTTGGACGAGGACGATGTAGATACCCTCAAACTGTTTGCTTCGCAACTTTCCGGAAGCATCACCCGATTACGCCTTTTCAGTGCTATCGAATCTTTGACCAAAGAACTGGAACGTACCTTTGGTCAACTCATGCAGTATCGCCAGGACAACCAGATTCTGATCAAAACCCTGAAACGTGCATCAGCCTCAACCATTAGGCTGATTGCTGACAATGCCAATTCGGCCGATGTGGTACGTGATACCGTCAATGCCACCCAGTCTGCGTCAACACAGATTTCGGCATCGATTGACGAAGTCGGAGAAAGCATCAATCAACTCTCTGAATTTATGGATAAATCGATATCGGCAATGACCGAAATTGCTGCAACCATTAAAGAAGTTGATGACAACAGTGTCAGTTCAAATGAAATGTCGGAACAGGTGCTGGAGCAGGCAGAAGGTGGTGTGGTTTCGGTTCGGGAAACCGTGACCGGGCTCAAAGGGATTGCCCGGGGGGTCGCTGAGGCGAACGAAAAAATTGATCAATTGTCGCGTTGTGGAGATGAAATCAACACAATCACAACGGTTATCACGGAAATCGCGCAAAAAACCAACTTGCTGGCATTAAATGCTGCGATCATCGCGGCGCAAGCCGGTGAGCATGGGCGTTCATTTGCTGTCGTCGCGGAAGAAATTCGTGGGCTCTCGCAAAAAACGGCCCATTCTTCAGAAGCAATTACTCAGTTGATTCGTGATATGCACACCAATACCTCTGAGGTTGTGCATCAGGTCTGCCATGTTGAATCTTTGGTGACACAGGGGGTTGCTCTTGGCGGAAAAACCGAGCAGTCACTGGAGCAGATTTTATCAAGTGCGACGACCGCCAAAGATATGTCGAAAAATATTCGCCATGCGACCCGCGAAGTTTCCCGGTCTGCTGAATTTGTCACCAATTCAATTGAAGAATTGGGTGAGATGACAGAGCAGGTCTCAACTGCTTCTCGTGAACAGGCCCAGGGAGTTCACGGGATTGTCCGTTCGATCGAAGACATCCGCACGATGGCCGATGAGATGGCAAATGTTGCGATACAGCAGCGTCAGGACAGCCGTGATATTGAGATGGCTGTGGAATCGGTCGCAGATATGTCCAAGCAGATTTTTGACGAAATGGACGCGCGTAGCGTACAGAGCCAAACGGTTATTCGCCAATTGAAACAGCTTAAAGAGACGGAATAGAAGATTCCTTTTCGTCGACTTCGGGAAGCCTCTGAATGTGTATCAGGGGCTTTTTATTGGTTTGCCCAGCGGAGCGGGCAACATTGCGCAGCCCGATACCTGGTCAGACCCGTGAGAATGGGGTTAGGGAGCCCGTATGTACGGTTCTGCGGGAGGTGTGAGGCACACCTCCCGATGTAAAAATTTTGGTAAATTGGTCTGACCGATTGATTTGTGTCGCTATTTCGGTTAGATTCTTGTGTCATTATACCTCTTTAGACGGAATTGATATCATGCTGAACGTTGACCAACCCCTGGATCCAGTCGAATACGGTTTCTGGTTGCCGCCGGAAGGAATGACCATTACCACCGGACCGGATAACGAAGAGATTGAAATTCCGCAGATCCTTTTGCCGATTCACAAGGCTGAATTAAACGAATCTCCCGATCCTTCGGAAAAAGTCATTGGTGAAGGGATCTATGACTATCTACGCCGTTTTCCGGATTGTCCGAATAACAGTGACTATGCGCGTATCCTGAGCGCTGCCTATCCTTTTTATATCTCAGATCTCGGCTCCCAAATTATTATGCTTGAGGTCAGGGAGGTTGATCCGCTTTACATCCGGCGTAAAATCAGCATGCTGAAAATCCTGGCCCTCCTGGAACCTGAGAATTACGGGCTGCTGCAACGCATCGGCATTGCCTGTTTTGAGCTGGCAATGATTTACACTGAGTTGATCAACGTGCGGCGTGAGCTGGCGGCCGCGCGACTTTGGCTGGAAAAAGCTCGGAGAAAACTTCCGGAAGAGATCGGCACATTGAATTATCTCGGCCAGGTTTGCTATTTGACCGGTGCCTATCCACAGGCCAAATTGTACTGGCAGACCATGTCTGATAGGCTTGACGACGGTGATGTCAAAGTCGAATTGCAACGTCGCATTGAAAAAGTTGCCTCCGGGCAACTGCCCGAGCAGCCTCTGATCGACAGCCTTGAAGCCATCGGCATCGCCATGGAACATTATCATGTCGAGGAGTACCCGGAAGCCTGCATGATCATGGAACGCCTGGAAGAAGAAGGCCGTTTGCCTGATGAACTGCCTAACCCGGAGTTTTTCTACTTTCTCGGACTTTGCCGAGAAAAAACTACCGATCCAGCTGGTGCTTTTGAATCTTACATGAAAACGCAACAACTTGATCCAGCGCATCAAGCCGCCCAAGAAGGTCTGGACCGTATCACCGATAATAATCGGGAGTTGTCATGAGCGATGTGCATTTTGCCGACATTTTATTGATTCTAATTGTTTGCCTGGTGATCTGCATGATCCTCAGCCTGGTTCATCGTGCAAACAAGAAAGCGTCCCGGGATGGTGTTGATCCGGCAACAGACAAGATCCCCTCTGCGCAAAAAGAGTCGTCGGAAAGCATTGACAGTGAATGAACTTAGCAGTATATCAATGGCGATTATCATCGTCCGTCCAGGCATCATTGTAACCCACGCAGGAGAAGACAAATGAACCCACTCGCTGTGGAACTCAACGACCAGATCAAGGCCAGCAACCCGTACGTCCTCGACGTGCTTTCCGATCTCGGCAAAAATCTTTTCTTTCCGAAAGGCATTTTGACCCAGTCGGCAGAAGCCAAGGAAAAAGCTCACAAGTTTAATGCGACCATCGGGATTGCTACAGAGAACGGTGGTCCGATGTATCTACAGTGTATTCAGGATAAACTGCCCGGTTTTGAACCCAAGGATATCTATCCTTATGCCCCACCGGCAGGAAAGCCGGAACTGCGGGCTCTCTGGCGGGAAAAGATGCTGCGGGAAAATCCAAGCCTGCAAGGAAAAAATTTCAGCAACCCGATTGTTACCAATGCGCTGACCCACGGGCTGTCGATTGTCGGTGACATGTTTGTCGGAGCAGGGGATCATCTGGTGTTGCCGGAAATGCTCTGGGGTAACTACAACCTGACTTTCGGCGTCTGCAACGGCGGTGTGGTCAAAAAATACAAAACCTTCACCGAGGCCGGTGGCTTCAACGTTGACGCCTTCAAGCAATGTCTCAAGGAAACTGCTGCAGAAAAAGGCAAGGCCGTTGTTATTCTCAACTTTCCGAATAACCCGAGCGGCTACACCCCGACCGTGGCCGAAGGTGATGGTCTGGTCGCCGCAATCAAGGAGGTTGCCGAGGAAGGCTGCAACATTGTCGCAATTACTGACGATGCCTATTTTGGCCTCTTCTACGAAGAGTCGCTGAAAGAGTCCCTGTACGGCAAACTGGCGAACCTGCATGAGCGGGTTCTGGCGATCAAACTTGATGGTGCCACCAAGGAAGAATTTGTCTGGGGATTCCGCACCGGCTTTATTACTTTTGCCGCCGGCAGCAGCGAACCGCAAGCAGAACTGCTGACCGCCCTGGAAAAGAAAACCATGGGTTTGATCCGGGCGAAAATTTCCAACTGCCCGCATCCGTCCCAGACCTTTGTGATTGAAGCCCTGAAATCACCGGACTTCCTGACGCAAAAAGAAGAAAAGCTCCAGACCATGAAAGGTCGTGCGCTGAGAACCAAAGAGGTCCTCAGCGGTGATAAGTATACGGCTGCCTGGAACTATTATCCTTTTAACTCAGGATACTTCATGTGCCTGCAACTAAAGCGGGTTGATGCTGAACAGTTGCGTGTTCACCTGCTCGACAAGTACGGAGTTGGTGCTATCTCAATTGGCAAAACAGATTTGCGGATTGCTTTCTCCTGTATCGCTGAAGAAGATATTCTCGAGTTGTTTGAACTGATTTTCCAGGCCGAACAGGATCTGGCTTAAAACTTAACCCTGACATTGAAAAGACTCGCTTCGGCGGGTCTTTTTGATTATGAAGCATGAAAAATCTACCACAGCAAATCGATCAACTGATCAACGATGTTCCGTCTCTTCGGTCGCTCATCGATCTAGCCGAGGAGATGGGGATAACTACCTGGCTGGTCGGCGGAGTATTGCGCGATCTGCTGTTGGAACGCCCCATTGCAGATATTGATCTGGCGGCAGCGGCAGACCCGACACCGCTGGCAAAAAACTGGGCGGCTCGTAGTGGTGGTCGCTGGTTCTGGCTTGATCGCGAACGCAAGCAGAGCAGGGTGTTGCTGCCCAATTGTTTGACGGTCGATTTTGCGCCCTTGCGTGCGCCCACTCTTGAAGCGGACCTGTTGCTGAGAGATTTCACGATCAACGCCCTGGCCTTTAAATTCAATCACACAGCGACCGACAACACTCTCATCGACCCACTGAATGGCTGTCATCATCTGGTAAAACGCGAACTGCATGTCACTTCACGACAGAGTTATGTCGATGATCCGTTGCGTATGTTCAAGGGAATTCGGCATGCGGTCACACTTGATATGCAGTTGTCTGAAACGACAGTTGCCCAGATTCAGGAATTTGCTCAACTGATTGAAAACGTGGCCGGTGAAAGAATTCGTGATGAATTGGAAAAAATCCTTGCTGCGGAGCAATGCTTTAGAGGAATCAGACTCTTACAGGAAACCGGACTACTGAGAGCTCTCCTCGGCCCGGCGCAAGGTTCGCTGGACACTGGAGTGATGAAGGCCCTGCTTCAACTGGAACAGCAGATGGCACGGGTTCGGTTAATCGTCGGCCTGGAGGAAAAGGAGCCAATTCGAGAAGAATCCTTTTCGCAACACAGCATCTTTTTTCTCGCGGCCTTGCTTGCATATTATCAACCACAGAACTTGCCGGATATTTTGCATCGTAAGTTGCGGCTCAGCCGGCAACAGCAGAAACTGATACTGGCGTTACAGCAGACACCGAGTGAACACTGGTTCAGACTGTCCGGACAATTGCCGACAGGCCGTCGGCAGGCATTGTTGGTTGAACAACTGGGGTATATGCCCGATGAACAACTGCTTTATCTCTCCGTTTCACCGAATCCATTGAATTTCAGCAAAGCCATTGAGTTGCAGGAGTCTTTTTTGACGCACCAACATCTCGGCCGGATTCCCGATATCCTCTCTGGTCAGGAGCTGCAAAAGTTGCTGACAGAGATGCCGGTTGAAACAACCAGCTTTTTCTTGAAACGCATCAAAGCAGCTGAAATTATTGGAGAAATAGCCGATAGGAATGACGCGTTGCAATGGCTCAATAAGAAAATAACTGATTGACAAAATTGAGTATCAATCACTATACTCGCCCCACGCATGCGGGAATAACTCAGTTGGTAGAGTATCAGCTTCCCAAGCTGAGAGTCGCGGGTTCGAATCCCGTTTCCCGCTCCAGTTAAAAAAAGGTCAGGTCTTAAGACCTGACCTTTTTTTTGACCATTTGTAACTGTTCAGCGGGTCCATTTTTTGTACTCTGGCAAGGCCATTTTTTGTTTTCATCTCGTGGAGATTGAGCAAGCCCAATAAAAGCCAAACGAAGATTTGACCCCATTTGCTTTCGTTAAGGTTTTCTGGAGTTTTACAAAAGTATGTCATCAGATGTCCATATCCTTTTGGTAAACAGCAACCCCCAAGCGCGTGCTGTGCTGAAAAACACCCTGACTAAGGCCGGATATACCCATATCTCTGAGGCGGAGAATGGACGAGAAGCAGTAAAAATATTAGGTCAGGATGCTATCAAACTGCTAATTACCGACATCGAGATTGCCCCCCTCGATGGGTGGCGGTTGGGACGCATGGTCCGGGCCGGGATTTTCAAGTGCGAAGACACCATTCCCCTGATCGTGGTTGCTTCCACATGGTGTGAACGGATCGCAGAAACTACGGCCAAAGTGTTCGGTTTTAACAAGGTAATACCGTTCGAAAAGCATGGAATGCTCCCTCAGGCGGTACGCAACAGTCTGCGTGACCCGGGATCAGCTTATCATAAACCGCGTGTCCTGATCGTGGAGGATTTCCCGGATACGGCTTTCCTGGCGAAGCGGATTTTGGCCCAGCGCTTCGAGATTGAAATCGCCACAGATGGCCAGGCGGGGCTTGACTCCTGGAGGCAGCACCGTCACGAACTGGTACTGCTGGATGTCATGCTGCCCAAGCTCTCGGGGCGCGAGGTTCTGCAGGAGATCTTGAAGATTCACCAATTCCAGCCCGTGGTCATCATGACGGCCCACAGCACCATAGAACTTGCAGAGGAATTGATGCTGGAAGGAGCTGCCGACTTCATCGCCAAGCCCTTCATGGCGGAACCGCTTCGTCGCGTGATTGAGATCGCCTTGAAGCGAGAGGATTATCTGATCAGCAATGCCCAGTTTGCCGCCCGGGTTCAATCTCTGAATGAAAGCAAGGATGCCCACCATAAAATTTCCCAGGGACACCAGCACCTGCTGGACAGCTTAGGTACCGTAATACTAAAGCTGGATGAAAAGGGCCGGTTGTTGTTTCTCAATAAAGAATGGGAACGTCTTACCGGTTATTCGATCACCGATTCGCTGGGGAAACATCTGAGTGATTTCCGCTATCGCAGCGACCACGCCGAGTGGAAAACGTTCCAACATCGCCTCGATGCTTTTCGGATCGGGGAACTCCGAGATTGCTCCCTCGAGCTCCCCTTGGCCAACAAAAAAGGGCAGCCCCTCTGGGCGAAGTGCCGCCTGGAGGCCATGTATTCGGAGGATGGCCGACAATCCGTTTCAGGTTGCCTGGAAAATGTTACAAAACGTAAAAGAGTGGAGGAATTACTTCAAAAAGCCCACGACGAACTGGAAGACAGGGTCAGGGAAAGGACGGAGAAGTTCGAGAAAACTAACGAACTTCTCCGTCGCGAAGTGAATGAGCGTATAAGGGCGGAGGAGGAACTGGAAAAAGCCCGCTATGCCGCAGAAGAGGCGAGTCAGGCCAAAAGCCAATTTCTGGCCAACATGAGCCATGAAATCAGAACTCCGATCAACGGCATCCTCGGTATGGCTGAAATCGCCCTGGACACCGACCTTGATGAGGACCAACGCCAGCTGCTGAGAACCATTTTTTCCGAAGCCAACTCGCTTCTTGCCATTATCAGTGATGTCCTTGATTTGTCCAAGGTGGAGGCCGGCAAACTGGAGTTGGAGTCGATTCCATTTGATCTGCGCAACCTCATAGAGGACCTGGCAACCAGTATGGGTTTTCGGGCCCAGCAAAAAGGGCTCGATTTTGTTTCTTTCATGGCGCCGCAGATCCCTTCCAAACTCTTTGGCGACCCGGTCCGGTTGCGGCAGATACTGCTTAATCTCTGCAGCAATGCCCTCAAATTTACCAGCGCCGGCGAGGTGGTCCTCATGGTTGAAAAGCAAAAGGACCAGGGCGACAACATAACGCTCCGCTTTCTGGTGAAGGATACAGGAATCGGCATTCCGAAAGAAAAGCAGGCCCTGATCTTTGAGAGCTTCTGCCAGGCCGACAGTACCACCACCAGAAAATATGGTGGAACCGGCCTGGGAACCACCATTGCCAAACAGTTGACAGAAATGATGGGAGGTCAAATCGGCCTCGAGAGTGAGGAAGGCAAAGGGACAACTTTCTGGTTTGCCCTGGAATTTTCCAAGCAGGAAGAACAGGCGCCTCCCCTTCCAGGTCAAGATATTGACCTGCAGGGTGTTCGTGTACTACTCGTCAATGACAATCGGTCCAACCGTTTGGCCTTAACAGAATATCTTCAAGCCTGGGGTTGTCTTACGACAGAACTTCCTTTCAATTCAAAAACCGGCACGATGCTTCTTGAGTGCGCCGACCAGCATGATTCATTTGACCTGATTGTCACCGACTTTCAAACCCTTGAAATGGGCGAATTTGGCCTCATCGAGAGCCTCAGGTCACATGATCTGTTGAGCCAGGTGCCCATCGTCGCCCTGACATCGATCGGCAAAAAAGGGGATGGCGAGAAGTGTCGGAAAATCGGCATTGACTGTTATCTGACCAAGCCAATCAAACACGATGATCTGCGCCGCGCAATTGGCATGACCCTGGAGAAGATGGCAGGAGGGGATCCACAAAAAAGGCCGACACTGATTACCAGGCATTTCCTCAGTGATGAAAGCAGGAAAGACATCCGGATCCTATTGGCCGAAGACTATCCGACCAACCAGCAGGTGGCCATAAAGCACCTGGAAGGTGCCGGCTATCATGTGACCCTTGCCGAAAACGGCCAGATTGCAGTGGATAACTTCAAAAGGAAACAATTCAATCTCATTCTCATGGATATTGATATGCCAGTGATGAATGGATACGAGGCAACCAGCGCAATCCGCGCTCTGGAGCAAAAGGCTCATTCCCTCACCAGATCGGTTGACGCAACGACAAAGACAAGGGTACCTGTCGTGGCCATGACCGCGCACGCCAAAAGTGGAGATCGCGAAACTTGCCTTGCCACAGGAATGGATGATTACATCAGCAAGCCACTGCGAAGAAGTGATCTCCTTGCCTTGGTGGAGAAATGGGCCCTGCCCCGGAGCGCGGCCTCCCAGCAATCGGATCCGAACGCTGAAAGTGCGACAGCTTGCGGTAGCTGTACTAGCATGGATTATGACAAGGCCGTCGAGGAATTCCAGGGGGATGAGGCCTTCTTACGGAATGTCCTTCTCGGCTTTTTTGAGAATGTTGATAAACAGGCCGTTCGCATACGGCAAGCAATAGCAGATGATGACTCTGAGACGGTTAGAAGAGAGGCACATGCCATCAAAGGTGGGGCTGCCAACCTCCTGGCCATACCTTTGTCTGAAGCTGCGCGACAGCTTGAAGAACTGGGGAACTCTGCAGAACTGTCATCCATTCCGGCAGTATTTGAGAAACTGCTTTGGGAATTGAATCGATTACGAGATGAGATGGAAGCACGGGAAAACCTAACAGCATAAGGAGACACAGTGATGAAAATTTTGGTCGTCGATGATGAATTTGTGAGTCTGCAGAAACTGAGTCTGCTGCTTTCCGCATACGGAAAGTGCGATGCCGCAACCAACGGAGAGCAAGCCCTGGAAATGTTCAGGATTGCGCACCAGCAAAACACCCCTTATAGCCTGATCACCTTGGATATTGACATGCCCGGGATGGATGGTCCGACCGTTGCCGAGCACATCCGGCAGTATGAATTGGAATCCGGCATCACTTCCATGGAACAGCAAGGAAAGATCCTCATGGTTACGGCCATGACCGATGGCAAAAGCATTATGTCTTCCTTCAAGAAAGGTTGCGAGGGGTATCTCAACAAACCCTTCAATGAGGAGACAATCCGAGTTAGCCTGGCGAACATTGGAATCCTATAGGATCTAGTGCCCCGTGCGGTTAACCCTGTCTGCTAATTCCGGCCCTTTTGCCCGCTGTCATGATTGCGGCTCCTTGATTTAATGCCGCCAGAGGGTTATAGGGCTTTTTCTTTGCCTCTGATTCCGGATTTTAATCACATGCTGACTGATCGACAAATCAAGTGCTCCCGTTGTGGAAGACCAACAGAGTGGAACGGAAATCCCCATCGTCCGTTCTGCTCTGAAAAATGCCGCTTCATTGACCTTGGTCGCTGGGCAAACCAGGAATATGCGATCGATGGCGGTAGAGTACCACAGCGTGAACGGGACGATGAATTAGACTATTGAGATCCCGTCAAACAAAAGGAGACGAAATGTATCATTTGACCATACAGGCCCATTTTGCGGCAGCACATAATCTGCTGAACTACGATGGCGACTGTGAAAATCTGCACGGTCACAATTGGAAGATTGAAGTGACGGTGAAAACTGAGTCACTCGATGATGCCGGGCTCGGGCTCGATTTTAAGATCCTGAAAAAACACACTAATAAGATTATGGATTCCCTGGATCATAAATATCTTAATGACTTGGAGCCGTTTCGCGGGATCAGTCCATCCTCGGAACATATTTCAAAATTTATTTTTGACAAACTGAAGAAAGAATTGCACAAATATGACGTTGAGTTAGAAAAAATTACTGTCTGGGAATCGGATAATGCCTGTGCCAGTTACACCGAAAGCTGAAGCGAATTTGACAGAAATCTTTTCTTCGCTTCAGGGAGAGGGGATTCTGGTTGGTTGTCGACAGATTTTTCTTCGTTTTGCCGAGTGCAATCTCAACTGTCGCTATTGCGATACCGATTTTTCCAAAACCGAATTCTGCCGGGTTGAACCTCTCTCTGGTGCCGGGCCGACAGAGTTGATCGCTAATCCGGTGGGACAGGATTCTCTGCTTAAACTGGTTGACCACTGGTGCCGGGAAGCTCCCGGCGCCCATCATTCGATCAGCCTGACAGGGGGGGAACCTTTATTGCAGCAGCAGACCCTGATCGAATGGTTGCCGCAGTTGCGCAAATTGCTGCCGATCTATCTTGAAACCAACGGAACACTGCCTGAGCTATTGGAGCCCCTGTTGGCACATCTCGATTGGATTTCGATGGACATTAAGCTTCACTCGCAAACCGGGCTGACAACGGATTGGGATGTCCATCGGCGTTTTTTGCAATTGGCCGGCAAAAGAAATTGTTACGTGAAAATGGTTGTGGGTGTCACAACTCCCGACTCGGAACTGCGGATGGCCGCAGAACTGATAACCGAGGTTTCAAAAAACATTCCTTTGATTCTGCAACCTGTCACGGTCGGTCATAAAGTGTCAGTCAGTCCCCGGCGCTTGCTGGCAATGCAGCAGCGGGTCGCAACAATTCATGAAAACGTCAGGATAATTCCACAAACACATGTTTTTATGGGCCTTATCTAGCATTAACAAGAAACGACTTTAACTGTTTCACGCAATCGTCAATGCTGATATCCGATTTAGCTGGGGAGCGATTTTCAGCGGGACGAAAAAAACCGAAGCGTTTTGATTTGAATGCCGGCTGGGTGGGCCTGAGGAGATCTGGAAAAAAGACGACAGAGAAAGGGGCTCAGTTGGAGAAGTTGTCCGAGTTGATGGGCAGGCTTGAGAGCTGGTACGATCTAAATCACGGCAAATTTTTTCAATAATTCTTCCTTGACCAGCGGCGGCACGAATTTACTGATATCACCGTTCAGTCGGCCGACTTCTTTGACGATTGACGAGCTCAAATAGGCGCACTCAGGTGAAGTCATCATGAACAGAGTTTCAACCTGCTCGCAGACCATATGATTCATCTGCGCCAGTTGGAATTCATATTCAAAATCGGGGGCAGCACGCAATCCGCGCAATATAACTCGCGCTTTTTTCCGGACGGCATAATCAACCAGTAACCCGCTAAATGCATCAACCTGAATACGTGGATTGTCGTCAACCACACGGGAAATGATATCTAGCCGTTCCTGAACGGAAAAAAGGCTGTCTTTCTCCGAGTTGCAGGCAACCGCAATGATGACCTTTTCAAAGATTTCCAGTCCGCGCCGAACGATATCTATGTGCCCATTGGTAAAAGGGTCAAAGGATCCGGGATAGATGGCAATATGTCGATTCATTTCATCCCTCAAATGAGTCATCCAAACAATAAAGATGGATCATCGTTGAACCATACTTGCGATTCTCGATCAATTGCAACCCGGCAATTTCAGCAATGGCTTCGTCCGCAGCCGATTCGACACAGATTATTCCATCTTCAGCCAGGAGTTGCAAGGATTCAATCTTTTCCAATGCTTGGACAATATATCCCTGTTTGTAGGGCGGGTCGAGGAGAACGAGATCAAAGGGGCCGGATGACAGCAAGCAGGGCAGGGCAGCAAGTGCATCAGAGCGGATCAACCTGGCAACCGAGGTGAATTTGCAGCGCCGGATGTTTTCTTCAATCAGTTTGGCTGCAGTGTTACTGGAATCGACGAGAACAGCGGATTCGGCACCACGGCTCAAGGCTTCAAGTGATTGGGCCCCCGTGCCGGCAAAAAGTTCGAGAACATTAATGCCGGAAAAAGTGCCGAGTCGATGGGTCAACATACTGAACAGAGCTTCCCGAACCCGATCGGGAGTCGGGCGAATATCCTTGCCGGAAAAAGTTGCCAACTGACGTCCTCGTGCTGTGCCGCTGATAATTCTCATGCTAATATGCTCCCGGTCCCGGTTAACCGCTTAACCAGCGTATTCTTTTTTGCGAGACCATCTGCTTTAGACAATGTGCCGAAATCGGTGTTGAAATTCAACCTGATTCCGTGAATAACTTCATTCCAAGGAGCCATCCATGCGTTTCAACGGACTTGCCGGCTATGCCGCCCACAGCGAACAGAGTCGCGGGCGTGCCCATGCAGAACCCTATAAGGATAACCGGTTAGCCTACGAGCGTGACCGGGATCGCATTATCCATTGTGCGGCATTTCGCCGACTGGAATATAAAACCCAGGTCTTTGTTAATCATGAAGGGGACTATTACCGCACCAGGTTGACACATTCTCTCGAAGTCTCCCAGATTGCCCGGGGCATTGCCCGCAGTTTGCGTTTGAACGAAGATCTGATTGAAGCCCTGGCACTCGCTCATGACCTTGGACATACTCCTTTCGGCCATACCGGTGAAGATGTCCTCAATCGGTTGATGAAAAGCCACGGTGGTTTTGAACACAATCGTCAGTCGTTACGTGTTGTCGAAACCCTTGAGCAACGCTACCCTAATTTTGATGGCTTGAATCTCAGTTGGGAAACCCGGGAAGGGATCATCAAGCACTCGTCAGATTATGATTCTGCCGGCAGCGAAGCAATTCGCGATTATGAACCGGGATTGCGACCGACGCTGGAAGCGCAGATCATCGATCTGGCTGATGAAATTGCTTACAACAATCATGATATTGATGATGGGCTGAAAGCCGGCTATATCAAGCTGGAAGATCTTTCTCAAGTGGAAATATGGCAGCAGACCTGGCGAATGGTCGGTGAGAAGTTTCCGGTCCTTGATGAAAAACGTCAGGTGCTACAGACCATCAGCCATCTGATTGGCGAATTGATCCGCGATCTGGTTGTGACAACCACCCATAATCTGGAAAAACTCAATATTCAAACTTTGACAGATATTCACCGACAACCGCTAAATCTGGCCAGCCTCAGCTCTGAAATGCAGGGGATGAATCACCAACTGAAGAAATTTCTCTATAGCAAACTGTACAAACATTACAAAGTTGAAAGAATGCGCGTTAAGGCCGAGCGATTTCTGACGTTGCTGTTTGAAAACTACCGGGAAAATCCTTCTTTGCTGCCGGGAAAATATCAGCAGAGATTTGCCACTTATGGAACGGAAAGAGTGATTTGTGACTACATCGCCAGCATGACTGACCGTTATGCGCAGGATGAATACAAGCGCCTCTACGAACCCTTTGAAAGGGCATAAGGTTGATGGTCATGTGGAATGGGAGGCAACCCAGTCGCGCATGGCTTGCAACTCCCCGAACGTCAGATTCGGACGCAATATTTCCAAGGCCCGTTGTCGGTACGCTTCTAGTGCGGGCTGTTGCCGGCAAAGAGACAGCATCTCCTGCACCGCCTGATCATTCTCAGCCAGGCTTTTCAAATTCTCCAGGCCCTGAAAAACCTGCAAAACTTTTCCACCCAGGAGGGCGCCGACACAAACAATACTTCCCGCAACCAGACCGGTCAGCAAACTTCCTGTCAGTGTCTCAGCTTTCCAACCATAAAGGATTCCCGCGACAGCCAGCATCGCAACCAGGGAAATGCCGGCAACAGAGATGATATCGGCTGTTTGCAGGCGTTTTTTCAAACCACTGGCCAGCAGGATTGCGGTCGCCGTTGCCAGGCCGACAGCCAACAACAGGCCGTATCCAGAAAGCAAATCGAAATAGTAGATGCCCAGAAGAATCAGCCCGTGACTTGCATCCGACATAACAGACCATTTAATCTGTTGCTTTTTCAGCAGCAACAGGCGTGCTTTTTCCCGTGCAAGCTCCTGGCGGGACGGCGGCGGCTGGGAAAGGTCGAAGGTCACAATTAGGATTTCGGCAGGGCGATTTTCTGCTCTGTGCTCTGTCGAAAAAGCAAAATGCTTTTCCCGAGGATTTGTGCAACGGCAGCTCCCGTAGCGGTCGATAACTTCTCGGCAACCACTTTACGGTCACTCAGACAACCTTCCTGCAATTTGACCTTGATTAATTCATGAATTTCCAGGGCTTCATCCATAGCCGTAATCACGGCATCGTTGACCTCTTCCTTGCCGATCATCACGATCGGCTTGAGATGATGACCGAGGCCGCGTAAATAGCGGGCCTGTTTTCCCGTCAGTTGCATTATTTCTCCTGATTCAGATGAACATCCCGGCCAGCCAGTACAACAGCATACCAATCAGCACGGTGCCGCCGAGACTACGGGTTTTTAGCGCAAAGATCAATGTTGGAATTGCCACCAGGAATTCAGGTTTGCCAAGTTGCAGGCTGCGAGTTGCAGAATCGCTGAACAGTGATGGAGCAAGTAAAGCGCTGAGGATGGCTACCGGGATCAAGTCCAACCAATCGACCAGCCATCGGGGTAACTGTTTGTGGGCCAGATAGAGCAGGGGGAGGGCCCGCGGCACGTAGGTCACCAACCCCATGCCGGAAAACAGGAAGAAATAGTCAATAAAGGTCATTTTCTCACCCGCTGGCGTCGCTTCAGGAAATAGCCGCAGGTTGCAGCACTCATTGACGCCCCGACGATATACGAGTCCCCGGGAATCAGCTGGTACCAGGCCACCGAGATCGCTGCTGCAAGCAAACCGGTGACAATGTAAATACGGCCCTGCAATTGAAACACCAGCAGGCAGATGAACATCCCGGTCAGGGCATAATCGATCCCGAATGCTCCCTGGGGGACGAATTGGCCGACCAGCGTCCCGGTCACCGTCGCCAGAATCCAGACTGCGTTAGCCAGATGATTGACAACCAGGGCCCGCCAATGATCCCAGTTGCCGTCACGAAAACGTGTTATGTTGACGGCAAAACTCTCGTCGGTGATTCCATAGGAATAGAGCGCGAGAAACTTTCGACTGACCCCGGACAGGTAAACAGCCAAGGCCGAACTCATCAAGGTGTGGCGCAGATTGACAAAGAAGGTGGTGAGAATGATGGCAGGGATAGCCGCCCCGGCGACCAGCATCGCCACACAGATAAACTGGGCGCTACCGGCAAAGACCAGCGTTGACATCATGGCGACCGCCCACCAGGGCAGCCCGGCTTTTTGGGCCAGCACTCCAAGGGCCAGGCCAATCGGAAAATAGCCGAGACAGATTGGCCAGGCCGCAGCAGCTCCTTCTTTTATGCGCATATTATTACGATCAAAAAGAGGAAATGCAGGCTTTTCTCATAAAAAGAAAGCCCGCATTCAAGGATAAGTGATATCTGAATCCGTGGTGACATGGGGGGTAATGAAAAGCTGGCAGGGGGTGCTCTGCCAGC
Source organism: Desulfuromonadaceae bacterium (assembly GCA_013138655.1). Taxonomy (GTDB): domain Bacteria; phylum Desulfobacterota; class Desulfuromonadia; order Desulfuromonadales; family Geopsychrobacteraceae; genus Malonomonas. The sequence goes on from WTCI01000179.1 coordinate 19,023, forward strand.
TCCATAAAACAGGTCGGGTTTATTTGACGGGCAGACCGGATTTAAGCCATTTCTGCATTCCACCATCCAGCAGGGCGAGATCGCTCAACCCTTTCATTGAAAAATAGCGATAAGCAACACCAGCACGTTTACCGTTCAGGTCAACAATAACAAGCTTCTTGTCTTTCGGCAAACTATCAACGATACCAGTGAGCTGGCTCAGGTTGGCATTGACCTTTTCAGCATCAATAGAATTTTTGGCCAGTTCGTATGCCGGGCGTATATCGACAATAACAAGATCGGCACCACCGTCAATCATCTCTTTGAGTTTTTTTGCACTGATTTTGTTGATCTTAATTTTGGGCAATTTTTCAATAGTTGTTGTCGGATACCCTGCCTTTAACCAGGCCGGCAGCCCATCACGATAAGCGTAGACTTTGCTATAACCCATTTCATCAGCCAAACTGGCTGAAGTAACAGTAGCCGTTCATTTTCGTCCAAGGCAATAAAATGCAAGAGGTGTACTCTTGTCCGCAGGCAATTTCGTTTCGAATTCAGGATTAGAAATGTTAACGGAACCTGTAATGTGAAGATTGTTATACTCAATGAGACTCAGTGGATTGATGACAAGAATATCACCACTATCCATTTTAGCTTTGAGATCTGCGGTTGAGATCTCAGACCATTTTGCAAAAGCGGTACTTGATACCGCCAAGACTAGAACACTGACACATAGAAAAATCCAACACCGTTTCATTTTTTGCCCTTTCTTTTGATTGATTTCATTTTGCGATCATGCACCCCACTCCAGCAACGCTGAAGCTTCACCTGTTGACTTACTGTTTTCATCGGTATTCATAGTTAGACTCTGCTCATCACGTAATTTGAACTGAGACAGCAACTCTCGCAGCTTTTCAGCCTGACCGGAAAGCTGTTCAGAGGCAGCCGCACTTTCTTCTGCATCGGCTGTATTCGCCTGTGTTGTACGGTCAATTTGCTCAACACCGACGTTGATCTGTGAAAGTCCCTGCGCCTGTTCATTACTTGACCTTGCAATATCCGAAACCAGACCAGAAACCTCCGAAATCGAATCTACAATGCTGGATAGCGCCTGATCTGTCCGATCAGCTATATCGCTTCCTTTTTTCACCCTATCGACAGACCCCTGAATGAGATCAGCCGTTTCACTTGCAGCCTTGGCACTGCGGGCAGCAAGGTTTCGCACCTCTTCTGCA
>WTCI01000053.1 GCA_013138655.1 Desulfuromonadaceae bacterium
AAGTCCGATGACCTGCTGGTCAGCCAGCCGGATAACGGTGAACAGGCTCTGGAAATCACCGAGATGCTGGTCCGCAGCGGTGCCATCGACGTGCTGGTGATCGACTCGGTCGCCGCCCTGACCCCACGTGCCGAGATCGAAGGCGAAATGGGCGATTCACACATGGGACTACAGGCCCGGCTGATGTCACAAGCACTGCGTAAACTGACGGCAACCGTCGCCAAATCAAACTGCTGCATCATCTTTATCAACCAGCTGCGCATGAAGATCGGCGTCATGTTCGGCAACCCGGAGACCACCACTGGTGGCAATGCCTTGAAATTCTACGCCACGATGCGGATGGACATCCGCCGGATTGCTTCACTGAAATCGGGTCAGGACATTATCGGTGGCCGTACCCGGGTCAAAGTCGTAAAAAACAAGGTGGCCCCACCCTTTAAACAAGCAGAATTTGATATCATGTACGGAACCGGGATTTCCCGCGAAGGGGATATCCTTGATCTCGGTGTCGATAACGACATCATCGAAAAAAGCGGAGCCTGGTTCTCCTACAACGGAGAACGGGTTGGCCAGGGCCGGGAAAACGCCAAGCAGTTTCTGAAAGAACACCCGGAAATGACCAACGAAGTCGAAGCTCGCCTTCGTGAACTTTACGGTCTGGGCGAAGAAGAATCGGTCAGTACTGATGAAAGCTGATCACCATATCAGTAACTGTAAAGTCTGATGCACTCACAAAAAAGAATACGATGGCTAAGCAAAAAGACTGACAGGATGGATCTATGAATCTGAACGACATTCTCGGCATGGCCCTAAAGTCAAATACCTCGGATATCCATCTGAAGGCGGGACTCCCCCCCGTATTCCGGATTGACGGCAACCTGCGGCCATTACCGAAAACCCCGCGACTGACCGCTGAATCGGTCCGTGACATGTGTCAAGGCATCATGAATGAGCGCCAACGCGCAACCTTCGATGACCGTTACGAGGTCGATCTGGCTTACGGGGTTCCGGGCCTGGGGCGCTTTCGCGTCAACGTCTTCTCCCAGCGTAACTCAGTCTCAGCAGTGTTTCGCGCCATCCCTTACAAGATTGCCACCCTCGACGAACTGTTGATGCCGCCGATTCTGAAAAAGATCTGTGCAGAACAACGTGGTCTGGTGCTGGTCACCGGGGCGACCGGGACCGGGAAATCGACAACTCTGGCGGCGATGATCGATTATATCAACAGCACCCGGACGGCCCACATTGTCACCATTGAGGATCCCATTGAATACCTGCACCGCGACCGCAAATGTATCATCAACCAGCGTGAAGTCGGTTTCGACACGGCCGGTTTTGCCCCGGCCCTGAAAAGCGCCCTGCGGCAGGATCCTGATGTCATCCTGGTCGGAGAAATGCGCGATGTCGAAACCGCAGAAACCGCCCTGGCCGCCGCGGAAACCGGACACCTGGTGCTGTCAACCCTGCACACCATCGATGCCCCGGAAACCATCACCCGGATCGTTTCCATGTTTCCGCCGCACCAGCAACGACATATCAGGCTGCAACTTTCCGGTGTCCTTAAAGGGGTCGTTTCGCAACGCCTGCTCCCCCGTGCGGAAGGCAAAGGACGCGTTGCCGCGGTCGAAGTCATGATTTCAACCGCCCGCATCCGCGGCCTGATCGATGATCGCGAGAAAACGGCTCAACTCAAAGACGCGATTGCCCAAGGCTACACGACCTACGGGATGCAAACCTTTGACCAGGCACTGATGACCCTGGTGAAAAAAGAGGTCATCACCTTCGAAGAAGCCTTGCGGCAGAGTTCCAACCCGGACGATTTCAAACTCAAGTTCTCCGGGATTGACTCCACGTCTGATACCTCATGGAGCGATTTTGAACGCGGCAAGGAACAGGAACAACAGGCTGAAGAGAATGAAGGTCTGGACACTGATGGGCAAGTCAAAATCGACCGCTTCTGACCCTTTTGCCGCGGCCCTGCGGCTGCTCACCCGGCGCGACCGGAGCGAAGCCGAACTGCGCGATAAGCTCAACCAGTTCGGCTTTTCTGCATCCCGGGTCGATGCGGCCATCAAAAAATGTCACGACTATAACTATCTGGATGACCGCCGTTTCGCCCAGGAAAGAGCCCGCGCCCTGATGCGCAGTGGCCGCGGGATCGGCCCAAAAGTCCTGCTCGACTTGCGTAGACGAGGCATTGACGAATCTCTGGCCAAGCAAACCCTGGAAACAGTCAGTCGCGAATTTGACCCCCGGCAGTTGTTACGCAAAAAACTGACAAGCCGTTACCCCGGTTTCAACTACCAGGGTGCCGATGAAAAGGAACGCCGCCGCGTGATCGGCTATTTTCAGCGCCGGGGATTTTCTCTGGAATCGATCTTCGCAGTCCTGAAAGAATCTCCGCAATAGGCGGGTGACCGAAAACCCTTTTCAATCTCGGCATCTTCGATTATTATCCCACATTCAATCACGCAGAATTCAACGGTTAGCCGTTTCAATAGAACCACAGAAGATGCACTCGCAAAAAGCCATGAGATGGCGTCGCCAGCACAGAAAGGTCGTTACAGATGATCACCGGAAATGAAATCCGTGCCCGTTTTCTGAAATATTTCGAAGACCGGGGACACCGTGTTGTTTCTTCTTCATCGCTGGTTCCGCACAACGACCCGACCCTGCTGTTTACCAACGCCGGGATGAATCAGTTCAAGGACTGCTTCCTCGGCGCCGAAAAACGCGATTATGTCCGGGCGACCACCTCGCAAAAATGCGTTCGCGCCGGCGGCAAGCACAACGACCTGGAAAACGTCGGCCGCACGGCCCGTCATCACACCTTCTTCGAAATGCTCGGCAACTTCTCTTTCGGTGACTACTTCAAAAAGGAAGCGATCGCTTATGCCTGGGAATTCCTGACCAAGGATCTTGGCCTCGACACCAACCGGCTCTACGTTTCGGTTTATACCGATGACGACGAAGCAGCCGATATCTGGCACAATCAGGAGGGGATTCCGCGCGCGCGGATCTTCCGTTTTGAAGAGGACAACTTCTGGTCGATGGGTGATACCGGCCCCTGCGGGCCCTGTTCGGAAATTTTCTACGATAACGGCCCGGAAATCGGTTGTGATTCGCCCGACTGCACCGTCGGTTGCGATTGCGATCGCTACATGGAAATCTGGAACAATGTCTTCATGCAGTTCGACCGTCAACCGGACGGCACCCTGCGCCCGTTGCCGAAACCGGCGGTCGATACCGGCATGGGCCTGGAACGCATCACCACAGTTGCGCAGGGCGTACAATCGAACTACGACACTGACCTTATACGCAAGATCATCG
>WTCI01000035.1 GCA_013138655.1 Desulfuromonadaceae bacterium
GTTTTTCAGGTGTTGAAACAGGGCAGTCGGTGTTTGCAGTGGCTTAACACGGTCAAATAGCTGCGTGGTCGTCAGCAGCTGGACCAGTTGGAGTTTTTTCCTCTGGTCTGTCCCCAGAACCAGGGCCGTGGCATTCATCATTTATCGATATCCTTTCCTTCTGCGGATATTCTTCTGAATTGTTCTAGGTCTATGTTTCGGTGTCTACGGTGAAAATCTTTAGTTTTTATTCATCTGTAGCGATTATTGTGCCATCAAGAAAATGCCAATTATATTAGTGTGTTAAGTGTTTGCGACGATTTTTTGACAGGTCTTTGGCTGGATTAACGGAAAACTTTTCGAGTGAGACAAGTTTTTGACTCACTTGTTTTTATCTTTCTGTTGTTGTCGGTGTTTTTTTGTCATCCAGGGCTAAATTTGCGCTGACACAGGGTCGATAGGTTGTCTATGACTATAGTTAATCCGACAGTACCGCCGACCCCGATCATCCAGACGATAGCCAACCCTGTGGCCACGAGTGAGGAACGGCAGGTTGACTTGCGGCTTGAGCAGATTGTGCGCGCCACGGTTGTGGAAGGGGGGCTTGATCGGGCTTTGCTGGAAATGAGTCATCGGTATTTCCGGGCGCAGAGTGATATCGAGTTGCAGGTCGGACAGAAGCTGACCCTGCAGGTGCTGCAGACCCATCCGAGTTTGGAGCTCCGAGTTCTTAATGATCCTTTTTATGATCGCCTCAGCCGGCTTTTGCCGCTATTGACCCGTCCCTACGATTGGGCACAGTTGCTCGGTCAGTTACAACAGCAGCCACCGGCGAGCGGTTTGCCTCAGGCCACTGCGCAAGTTTACCTGCAGTTGCAACAATTGTTGCAACCGGGTCAAGCCTTGCCGACAGGGATCGAGCCCGCGCTTTCCAGATTGCCGGGCCAGCTTCAACAACTGCTTGAATCCTTTGTCGGTGAGCGAGTCAGTGCCGATGCCCCGGTGGTGATGCGGCAAAATGGGCGAGGATACCTGACACCGCCCATGAGGAACGAGTTGCTTGCCGAATTTCCGCAACTCTTGCAAGGTTTGCAGCAGCAATTCAAGCTGCTTCCGCAATCCCCCGAACCGTCGCTTCCGCAAAATTGGCTGGTGGAAACTCGTAATCTGCTCACGGCTCTGCAACAAAACTTGCCACAGAGCCCATTACCCTTCCCGCAACTGAATGAGTTGCTTCCGGTCCTTGGTCAACTTCAGCAGCACCGGAGTTTGCCACAACCGTTTGCTGCTGAGTTGAAACAGTTGTTGGCCCAGTTGCATACCTCCGCTCAGCGGCCGCTGAATGTGCCGCAGCAAGGGCAGTCACCAAGCCCGGCTTCGCCCGCTGTCAGTCAGGAATCGGCATCCAAAGGGATACCTCGGGCCGCACCGCTGTCCAAGGTTATTGCGGGTGAAATAAGTGGTTTGCCGGTGACTCATGATCGGCCGGTGCCTGCTGTCAGAACCATGGGATCGTTGCCGCCGGCTGAAGTTGCTACGACAGAGCTTTCCGCCGGGTTGGAGAAGCTGCTGCAACAGGTTCAAAAAGCGCAGGATCTGGGACACAAACCGGCGATTCCCCCGGAATTACTTGGGCGCCTGGAAGGATTTCTCGCCAAGTTGGGGCAGCCATCACAATTGCTAAGCAGTTCGCCGGCTTTGGAGTTGCTCAGCACGCAATTGTCGCAACTTGCCCAACTGGGCCCGCAGCGCCCTGAAGGGGGGCAACTCGGTTTTCTTTCTCAGTTGTTTGGATTTCATCTGGAAGCTGAACTTTTGCAGGGGAAAAAGAAAGAGGCTTTGGCCAGCCTGAAGTTGAGCTTGCTGGCGCTGCAGAAGGAGCTGGGCCAAGAGGTGGAGGAGCCGTTGCGGCGCCTGGAAATGTTTCAACTCTGCAAGGCCAAGCTGGCTGAGGAGCAGGTGCAGTTTCTCCCTTTACCGTTCAATGAGCTGGAGGAAGGCTATCTGCTGGTGGAAAATCAGCGCGAGGCAGAGGAAGAGATGGAATCGGAACCGCCATTACAGCTCTCTCTCTCATTGCGACTGTCGGCACTGGGTAATATGCGCATCGATATCCTCTATGAAAAGCAGGGATTACATCTGCGTTTGGCCTGTGAAGATCAGGGGAAAATGGAATATCTTCAGGGCTGTTCTGCTGAATTGAAAGATCTGTTGCAGGCTGTTCCGTTGCAGGGAGTGAGTTTTGCCGCAGATGCTTCCGCTCCGACGCAAAAGTTATTGGAACGTTTGTTTCCGGAAGCCTTTGGTGTGCTTGACGCGAGGATTTAAGGGATGAAGAAAGCGACTCAGCCGATACAGGCGGTGGCTCTGCGATATGATCATCAGGTCGGTTCTTCGCCGAAGGTGACAGCCAGTGGGCAGGGGCAGATTGCGCAGAAGATTATCGAAACGGCTGAGCTGGCCGGGGTCGATATTGTTCAGGATCCCGACCTGCTGGAGGTGCTGGGACGGGTGCCGATCGGCGAAGAGATCCCTCCCGAACTGTTCCAGGCGGTGGCTGAAATTCTGGCATTTATTTATAGGGTGAACGGGCGTTACGCACCCGCTGATTCCTGACCGTTTTTTTGTTTCCAACGCTCATCAGAACTCTCCTTGCTCAGTTGAAAAATCCCTTTACAGCTTTTGGTTTGTTAGTGTATGGTACGCAGCTCGCGGAGAGGTGACCGAGAGGCCGATGGTGCTCGCCTGGAAAGCGGGTGTAGTGAAAGCTACCCGGGGTTCGAATCCCCGCCTCTCCGCCATTTTAGAGTTGGTCAGAATCATCGTTGGCCTACTGCGGTAGCGGCAAATCGGTCCATATTTCCGATAGCTTTTCGGCACTTAGCCTACGGCTAGGCACCTCAATCTATCGAAAATCTGCCCTCGATTTTCCTCTTCCTCGCGACGGGCCCCGATGCTCCCGAACAACTCCGGTTGTGCGACCTTTGTACTCGTTGACGAGGTATGAAGGAGCGAAGATTTTGACTATTTTGTTTCAGGGGCGAAGTGTTACAAAGTAATTGCCGGTAGAAGCGACAGCCAGGTCCCGCGCAACGGCCATCCGTGAACTCCGTCAGGCCCGGAAGGGAGCAGCGGTAACGGTTTCGGACGTGTGCCGCGGGGGTGCCTGGCTGTCACTTGTACCGGCAATTTTATTTCGGCCGTTCAACTCCATGATGCTTTCGGGGAGATCGCATGTCCTATCTGGTTCTGGCACGTAAATGGCGCCCGCAACTCTTTGATGACCTGATCGGCCAGGAGCATGTCAGTCAAACCCTGAAAAATGCCATCACTGCTGATCGTGTCCACCATGCCTTTCTTTTTACCGGTGCCCGCGGGGTCGGCAAAACTTCAGCGGCAAGAATTTTTGCCAAAGCGCTCAACTGTCAGGAGGGGCCGACGACCGAACCTTGCGGTGTCTGCCCCTCCTGTGTCGAAATTACCGCCAGCCAGGGGATCGATGTTTTCGAAATCGACGGTGCTTCTAATACCGGGGTCGATGACATCCGTGAACTGCGTGAAAATGTCCGTTATCTGCCAGCTAACTCCCGCTACAAGATTTTCATCATCGATGAAGTGCATATGCTTTCGATCAATGCCTTCAATGCCCTGCTGAAGACCCTTGAAGAACCGCCGGAACATGTCAAGTTCATCTTTGCCACGACCGAACCGCACAAGATTCCTGCCACCATTCTTTCTCGTTGCCAGCGCTTTGATTTTCGTAAAATAGCTCTTGGCCAATTAGAGGATCGTTTGAAGTTTATT
>WTCI01000352.1 GCA_013138655.1 Desulfuromonadaceae bacterium
GACAAGAAACATTGAAAAAAATTGACCTTAAGAAAAAAAATTGACACAATGTGCCTGTTAGGAAAAAAATTCGACAAAAACACTGAGGTCAGGGTGATTTAAGTGAAAAAATTTCCACTTATCTTTATTTCAGACACAACCCGGAGTGCTGAAATATCGCGAGCTGTAAAATCTGGTCTTGTGCGTAAGATCGGCCCGAAGCTTTATACCTCGAACCTGAAAGACTCACCGGAGCAAATTGTCCGTCAAAATATTTGGCAGATACTGTCGCTCCTAATTCCCGGCACAGTCGTGAGTCATCGTTCTGCGATTGAAAACAAGATATCTCCTGCCGGATGTATCTATGTTACCGGTGAGTACCGCAGAACTATCGATCTTCCCGGCTTGAAAATTATCATCCAAAAAGGTTCAGGGCCGCTTGATGGTTGGGATTCACCTATCTTAAATCTTTATGTCGCCTGCCGCGAAAGAGCTTACCTGGAAAATCTATCACCCTCTAAGGCCAGAGGGCATGAGCTTAAAATCCTTTTTCGACATGAAATTGAAGAACGGCTCGCTGTAATTTTAGGCAGTAATGGCGAACAGGAAATCAACCGTTTGCGTGACCGGGCGCGAGAGGTTGCCGGGCTTTTAAACCTTGAGAGTGAGTTTTTAAAGCTGAATGAATTGATAGGTGCTGTTCAGGGAACCAAAGAGGCAAACCTGACCTCCCCTTTATCAAAGGCCCATAGTATCGGAGAGGGATACGATCCAAAAGCGGTTGAGCGTTTTGCCGCCCTAAGGGCTGCAATTGCCGATGCGGCATTTCCGGTTCGGAATGCCCCGGACGCCGGTGAAGAGTTTTATACTGTGGCGTTTTTTGATGCCTATTTTTCAAACTTCATTGAAGGCACTGAATTTGAAGTCGAAGAGGCTTATGAGATTGTTGATTCTGGCATTGTCCCATTAACGCGTCCCGAGGATGGTCACGATATTCTGGGCACCTATCGAATTGTCGGCAGTCTTGATGAGATGACGAAGATACCGAGTGATTTCGAAGAATTTGAGGATCTTTTGACTTCACGTCATGCGGTGATTTTGGAGGGGCGGCCGGATAAGCGGCCGGGACAATATAAACGGCGTCCAAACATCGCCGGGTTGACTCGATTTGTTGATCCTGCCCTCGTACGCGGAACCCTGCGGCAGGGTTTTGAACTTTATCGAGGCTTGGCTCATCCGTTTGCACGGGCTCTGGCAATGATGTTTTTCGTTCTTGAAGTTCATCCGTTTGATGACGGGAATGGTCGTATCGCCCGGGCCATGATGAATGCTGAACTTGTTGCAAACGGACAGGTCAGGATTATTGTCCCCTCAGTGTTTCGTAATGAGTATCTTTCGGGCCTCAAACGTATGACAAACGAATGTGATCCAGTCGCATTTATTCGACAAATGCAGCACGTTCAAGATTTTGTCAGCAGGATTGATTTTTCCAACAAGGACAGCACCATTGAAAAGCTGAGAGGCTGCAATGCTTTTGCTGCACCCGCCGACAATATAAGGCTTCGCATGCCTTAGTGTCCTGACTATGTATGAAATGCTGCATCTTGCTTGCCCTTTTGCGCGTCAACTGCGTTGTCAACGGTCGGGATACGGGTCGGACCAAGACAACCTCCTGATATGACAATGAATATGCTTGATATCTGGGCTGGAAACAGCCTTAGAAGGCCCTTTTCCGGGCAGAAATAGCAGCTTTAAGGATTAAACCGATATGGCCGGAGCCAACCTCGATTTAATCGAAACCTTCGATTGTCTGATCGGCCTGCGAGTTCTGCATATCGCAGCACCGCAAGAGTTTTCGGCTCAATTCAGACGCATTGAAGATCCGGAAATTCCAACCGACCGGAAAACCAAACAGGTCATTGACGGAAAAATCAATCTGCGAACATCTGCGTTATCTGCGGATAATAATTGATGAAGCGCATGTGGGAGGTGGGTAATGGCTAAGAGCTATCCGCAGATTTCGCAGATAGGCGCAGATATAAAAGACGCTGAGACTTATGAGATTATTGGCTCTGCCATGAGGGTGCATCGCGAGTTGGGGTGTGGTTTTCTTGAAAATGTCTATCAAGAAGCATTGGAAAAAGAATTTCGGTTACAAAAAATCCCATATGAACGTGAAAAAGAGTTGCCAGTTTATTACCGTAGTGAGCAATTGAAGGCTTTCTATAAAACAGATTTTGTCTGTTTTGGTGCGGTGATCGTAGAGCTGAAAGCTTTACAAAAACTCACCACTATTGAAGACGCCCAAGTCATCAACTATCTGAAAGCCTCTCGCCTTCATCGAGCCTTATTGATTAACTTTGGATCAAAAATGGAATACAAAAGACTGGTTTTAAATCTGCGGGAATCTGCGCAATCTGCGGATAAAAATACGGGGAAGAATCTATGACTAAAAATAATTCTCCCCACGGGACACTGTTTCAGCGCCGCCTGCCGTAGATATATTTTCCGCTGATCATGTAGCGGAAGTGCGCCATGATTTTCAGCTCTGGATGTGGATAATGTTTGCCGAGCGGTCCGAACGGGGCCGCCCGGTAAACGGCCTGAATCGCTTCAAAATCGAGAATGTCGTAGCCACTGCTGTTGAGCAGGTCAACATCGACCAATTCCCCATCTCTATCGACGGTGATTTTCAGTAACAGATGCCCCTGGACATCATTTTCTGCGGCTTCCCTGGGATAATTCCAGACTCCTTCTATCTGGTTGCGGAAGCGGCGAAAGAAAGAGACCAGCATCCCGCGTTCCAGGTTTAACCAGACCGTATCCCCGGTGTCGACATCATTGCGCTGTTTGATTCTCTCCCGTAGCGCTTTATTTGCACGATCCATGCGACTCAAGGTGTACTCCGGTAATTGCGTCAGTTGTTCAAGGAGAGGCGGTGTTGAAGCAGGCTGTTCAGGGGGTGTTTGAGGCCCTGTTGCGGCTTTTTCGGAAGACTTGCCGTCATCTTTGCGCCGATGAGGTTTGCTCGTTGACGTCGTTACGGTTTTCTTTGACCGCTGTTGCGGAGTTACTTGAGTCGGCGTTGGGGGCAATGAGGGGAGTTGTGGCGATTGATCGCGGACATCCTCTCCCTTGGGGGCTTGCTCTCTCTCAACTCGCTGATCGGCCTCTGCCAGGCGGGAGCTTTCAGGCGGTGGTTCAGTGACCGGTTGGGGAGGTTTCTGGTCTAACTCATAGGTTTTTTCCTCCTGCGTTACGGGTTTGTCGACCAGGCGTATAATTGTCGGTTGCTGCTGATTTGATGGTGTGACCTCAGTGCGCAATTTTTCATACGGCAAAAGATAGATCACGGAAAAATGCAACAGCATTGAGAAAAACAGGCAAAGGACCAATAATCCGGCGCGATCTTTGCCTTTTGCTGAAAAGGGAGAGTTTGATGTGCTCATAGTGTTGTCGATTATAGCGATTGTTGCGGCTTGCTGCCAGTCCGATGAACTGTTTGATAGTGAAAAAGCGATTGACCCTTGCTTCCGCCATTGGGTATAAATTGTGATTATTCTATTGCCGGTCTCGAACTGTTCGGGATCCTTCTATTGAAACCGTTTTATTTGAGACATAATCTGCATAAATGAAGGAGGAAAATCAATGCATCTCGTTGACCAGATTAAAGCGAAGGCTCGTCAGAACCTGCAAACTGTCGTCTTGCCGGAAGGCTATGATGATCGCATGATTGAGGCCTCGGTCAAGATTGTTGCCGATGGTCTGGCCAATGTTGCCCTGCTTGGAAATGTCGCTGCATTGAATACTAAGGCTGCAGAGATGGGGGTCTCTCTGGAAGGCGTCACGCTGATCGATCCAAAGACTTCCGAGTGGCTCGATGGCTATGCTGATGAGCTGGTCGAGTTGCGTAAAAAGAAGGGCTTGACCCGTGAGCAGGCGATTGAACAGCTGACTGCTGAGGACAACCTTTACTTTGCCGCCATGATGGTTCGCCGGGGGGATGCCGGTGGTGCTGTGGCCGGTGCTCATAATACCACCGG
>WTCI01000185.1 GCA_013138655.1 Desulfuromonadaceae bacterium
GGCTAAGTAAAAATTTCGCCCTACAAGGCCTAGTGGTTTTTCAGGGGTGAAGGCATACATGTGGTATGTCGAGGTCCTGAAAAAACGCTGCAACGCAGTAGGGCGGACTTTTTGCGACGCCATCAAATATAGCAACCTGCTCGCGGCATGCGGGAAAAAATCCTTGTGTTAAACTTTTGTCCAGTGTTGAGATGGAAATACGGAGGTGCATCTATGCTAACCAGTAAGCAGATTGAATTTGCAGCGGAAAATCTCAAAGGGCAGATACGCCGGACTGAACTGATTCATTCCCCCGGTTATTCCAGCCGTCTCGGAGTCCCTCTCTATTTCAAATGCGAAAATTTACAACATACCGGCTCTTTCAAGATTCGCGGAGCCTATCACTTTCTCTCGCAACAATCCCCACAACAATTGGCCTCCGGTGTGATCACCGCCTCGGCTGGAAACCACGCCCAGAGTTTGGCCTATGCCGCCCGTCTGCTTGGTTGCCCTTGCCGGCTGGTGATGCCGGAGGGCACACCGTTGGCCAAAGAACTGGCCACCATTGAATACGGGGCCGAAGTTGAATTGTGCGGCAGCAACTTTGACGATTCCGTGGCTCGCGCCAAAGCAATTGCTGCTGAAGAGGACTTGCTCTATGTTCCGGCTTTTGATCACGAATTGATCATGGCCGGACAGGGGACCATCGGGCTGGAAATTCTGCAGGACCTGCCGGAACTGGAGACCCTGATCGTGCCGATCGGGGGTGGTGGCCTGATCGCGGGGGTGGCGACCGCAGTTCGGGAAGTGAAGCCGGAGGTACGAATCATCGGTGTGGAAGCAGCCGGCGTTGCCAGCGCCCAACTTGCCAGGCGTAAGGGAAAACCGGTCAAGGTCAAAACACGCGGCCATTCCCTGGCCGATGGGATTGCTGTCAAGCAGGTTGGAGAATTGACTTTCCCAATCATGGAGCATTATGTCGATGAGATCGTCACGGTCGAAGAAGAGGCTATTGCCATGGCGATTGTCAGTCTGATGGAGCGTGGCAAGCTGGTGGTGGAAGGTGCCGGGGCCGTTGGCTTGGCGACCCTGCTTTACGGGAGAAAATCCGTTCACAAGGGGCATACTGTTTGTTTGCTCTCCGGCGGTAACCTGGATGTGCAGACCATGTCCCGGGTGGTTGAACGGGGCATGCTGGCCGAAGGACGTTATCTGAAACTGCGTCTTGAAATGATCGATATGCCGGGTGCCCTGGCGCAACTGACCGGTATCCTCAGTCAGATCGGAGCCAATATCTTCCAGGTCAGCCATGATCGGCATAAATCTTCTTTGCCGCTTGGGGAGGCTGAGGTGATTATTGATCTGGAAACCCGTGGTCCCGGACATATCCAGGAAATTCTGCTGATCCTTGAAGAGGAGGGTTACCGGCCGGAAGTTTTGCGCTGAAACTTTGTGGAATCCTGATGACCCGCCGAGGATTTATTGTCCCGGCTGCCACCCTGGATCCCTTGGGTTTATTTCCGTTGCTGCCCCGGTTGCCAGTGGATGTCGGTTCGGCCCTGATCGTTACAGAGGCGAGCCCAGACGAAACAGAGGTCGGATAGGCGATTCAGAAAACGCAGGCAACAGGGATTGATTTTGGCACCGGTTTCGATCAGGGCGACGACTTCCCGTTCGCAGCGACGGGTTACGGTGCGTGCCAGGTGCAGGGTGGCTGCAGCACGGTTGCCGCCGGGCAGCACAAAGTTGTGTATCGGTTCAAGTTGCCGGTTGGTTTCTTCCACCCATTGTTCGAGCAGGTCGACTTGAAATTGCCGAACATGAGGGATCTTGTCCGCCAGTTTGCTGTCAGCGGGCGTGGCCAGTTCGCAGCCCAGGTCAAAAAGTTCATTCTGCAATTGCAGCAGTTTTTCACTCAACCCTTCGGGAAGCTCTTCGCAGCGGACCAGTCCGAGAACTGAATTCAATTCATCGGCGGTTCCGTAGGCCTTCACCCGTTGTGAACATTTCGCGACCCGACTCCCATCAACCAGGCTGGTTTCCCCCTTGTCGCCACCGCGAGTTATGATCTTGTCAATTTCCGGCATCGCCAGTCCTCTTGTGGATAATGTACACCTGAAGTGTCCCTTATCCCACGGCAATCTCAAACTGTTCAAGATGGAAACCGGGGCGTGAATGGATCGAAATTTGCCGCCCGTAGCGTTGTTCCAGTTCGTCAATACCGGTCCGTTCTTCATCGATCAAAAGTCCGGCAATATCAGGATGGGCCAGCAGCGTCACATGACCGGCGGGCAGGTCAGCCAACTCGCGATGGAGTTCCCGGAGAACCTCGTAAATGGTCGTCAGCTTGTCTTTGACATAGCCCTTTCCTTCACAGTAAGGACAAGGCTCGCAGAGGGTGCGGCCGATACTTTCCCGGACCCGCTTACGGGTCATCTCCATCAGCCCCAATTCAGAAATCTTCAGGATGTTGGTTTTGTTCTTATCGCTCTTCAGGGTGTCCTCAAGGGCGGCATGAACCTTCTCACGGTGAGCCTCTTTTTCCATATCGATAAAGTCGATGACAATCAGACCGCCGATATTGCGCAAACGCAGCTGGAAGGCAATCTCTTTGAGGGCTTCGAGATTGGTTTTGAGAATGGTGTCTTCGAGGTTGTGCTTGCCGACATAGCGACCGGTATTGACATCGATGGCGGTCAAGGCCTCGGTCTGCTCGATGATGATCGAACCACCGCTCTTCAGCCAGACCTTGCTTCCCAATGCCCGGGAGATTTCCACCTCAAGACCATAGGCATCGAAAATCGGCTCAGCACCATCGTAAAGTTCGATACAGTATTTGAGCCGCGGCATAACGGTGCGGATAAAACGAACGATTTTGTTATATTCCTCCCGGTTATCGACAACGATCCGCTTGATTTCCTCGGTGAGAATATCACGCAGCACCTTGCTGGTGACATCCAGGTCGGAGTGGATCAGACTGGGTGCGACACGGCAATCCAGATCGCGGCTGAGATCGTTCCAGAGACCGACAAGAAATTCCATGTCGGCCCGCAGATCCTCTGCACTCTTCCCTTCGGAAACGGTGCGGACAATGAACCCGGTTCCGGAAGCGCGCATCGCATCGACAATCTGCCGCAACCGTTCACGTTCTTCTTCACTTTCAATCCGTCGCGATATGCCGACATGATCGACCGTCGGCATGTAAACCAGATGCCGTCCCGGCAGGGAAATATGCGAGGTGATCCGTGCGCCCTTGGTGCCGATCGGTTCCTTGGAAATCTGCACCAGCAGTTCCTGCCCTTCGTGCAGCAGTTCTTCAATCGGCGGCAGGGCTGCCGGTTCACCATCGCCACTCTGTCCCGGCAGAGCCTCGTCTCCTTCGATGCTCCGCTCAACCTGTTCCATCTCGTCGAGGACATCAGCGACATATAAAAAGGCCGCTTTCTCCAGGCCGATATCGACGAAAGCCGCCTGCATGCCGGGCAGAACCCGGATAACTTTCCCCTTGTAGATGTTCCCGACGATACCCCGCTCACGCTCCCGTTCGATGTACAGCTCGGCGATATGTCCCCCATCCAGCAGGGCGACACGGGTTTCGTGGGAGGTGGTACTGACGACCAGCTCCTTTGTCATGATGTTCTCCAGGTTCTCATATATCGTTAAAATGAAACTTTAAATTCTATTCAAGCGGGGGACGCTCAACCCGCAGGCGGTTCTTTGAGAGTAATACCAATCTTCCTGAGCTGCAAGCGGCGAACATCCTCGATATCCATTTCCAGGAGGGTGCCGGCAACCAGCAAAGGGCTCCCCTTAACCAGGTTCAGTTCCAATTCACCATTGATGATGGCCATATTCAGCACATTGGGACGTAAATCGACCTGCTCCATTCGCCCCTTTTTCAACCGGGTCACCAGTACCTGTTCGGCGTTCAGAAAAGCACGAATTCTCTCGGACAATTCTGCCGGGATCGGTTGCGGCAAGGGCACCCGGTAGAGACTGGAGAGCAGAGCCGCCGAAGGAGAGGGAGACTTCCAGGGGATGACTGCGCCTGCAATAACCGCAAAGCCTTCTGGAAGATGAGCATTTAAGGCTGCGATGACTTGCTCTACCGCCACCGGGTAAAGCAATTCCAGGTCAATCAGCTCCGCTTCACTGGCAACCCCCATCGGCAGAGCTTCCAGATAGGAAACCTTCGGAGTCGGATGAAACCCATTGGAAAAACGGATCGGCAGCTTGGCACGCCGCACCGCCCGCTGAAACATCGTCAGATACTCCAGGTGCCCGACCATCCGCGCCCGTCCGCGCTTGCTCAGCCGCAACCGGACCCGCGTCAACTCCTCTGCCTTATCCTCTTCACTCACGCTATCTTTGGTTTTCGGCGGGGAAACCGGGGCGGCGACATCGGTCAAGCGCATGCGCAGCTCTTTGAAATCGCAAACTCCGCAGGCATGGCAATCGCCGTCACGACAATCGGGCGTCGCCGTTTCGGCAAAGGCCTGCTGTCGTTCGCGTA
>WTCI01000294.1 GCA_013138655.1 Desulfuromonadaceae bacterium
TTGCCGCCGTTCAGGCCCGTATTGATCGACAGGTCAAGCCGGTCGGCTCCCTCGGTCGTCTGGAAGAGTTTGCCCGCCGCTTTGTTGCCATAACCGGGCGGGAAGAAATTCGCGGCAAACGGATTTACACTTTCGCCGGCGATCATGGTGTGGCTGAAGAGGGAGTCAGCGCTTTCCCGGCAGAGGTAACTCCGCAGATGGTTTTTACCTTTGTCGATGGCAACGCTTCGATCAATGCACTGGCCCGCCATGCCGGGGCCGAAGTACGGGTGGTCGACATGGGGGTGGCCATCGATTTTGATGATTTGCCCGGCCTGATCAAGCGCAAGGTTGCCAAAGGGACCGCCAATTTTACCAAAGGTCCGGCGATGAGCCGTGAGCAGGCATTGCAAGCTTTGGCGGCCGGCGTTGAAATGGCGGCCCAAGCTAAAGCGGATGCTGTTGACCTGGTCGGGACTGGCGACATGGGAATTGCCAATACCACCCCTTCGGCGGCCATTGTTGCCGCGATCACCGGATTGTCACCGCAGCAGGTGACCTTCCGGGGCACCGGGATTGATGATGAGGGTCTGGCCCGTAAAATTGCGGTTATTACCAGAGGATTGGAGGTTAATCGCCCCGATCCTCTGGATCCGGTCGATGTGCTGGCCAAGGTTGGTGGTTTCGAGATTGGCGGGATTGCCGGACTGGTCCTCGGCTGCGCGGCAGAAGGCCTTCCGGTGGTTGTCGACGGTTTCATCTCAACCGCCGGAGCGCTGATCGCCTCGGAACTCCATCCGCAGGTCCGTGACTATATTTTCGCCGCGCATCAGTCGGTAGAGATCGGTCACCGGCACATGCTGGCGCGGATTGAGCAAAAGCCGATCCTCGATCTCAGCATGCGGCTCGGTGAAGGGACCGGCGGGGCTTTAGCGATGACCCTTATGGAGGCCGGGCTGCGTGCGCTGCGAGAGGTGCTGACCTTCGATCAGGCCGGTGTCAGTGAAGGGTCGGAGCAATGAAAAAACACTGGGAAGACTTCCGTGTAGCCGGAGCCTTTCTGACGATTTTTCCGGTGGCGGAGAAACTGGAAATGGGTCCTGAGCGTCTCGCTCGCAGCATGGGCTTGTTCCCGGCCGTCGGTCTGGTTCTGGGCCTGGCATTAGTTGTCTGTAACGGGTTGCTTGCTCCGCTGCTCCCACGGGGCGTGCTCGATTGTCTATTGTTGCTGTTTTTGATTCTGGCGACTGGCGCTTTGCATCTTGATGGCATTGCCGATATGATCGATGGACTGGCCGGCGGAGGTGATCGGGAAAGTAGCCTGCGGATCATGAAAGACAGTCGGGCCGGGGCCACGGGGGTGGCCGGTCTGGCGATGGTGCTGCTGCTCAAGTATTTGAGCCTTTACCATGTGCCGTTGCCGCAAAAGGCCGCCGCTTTGATCCTGATGCCGGCCGCCGGGCGCTGGTGCCAGGTTTTTCTGGCCACCTGTTCCACGTACATCCGCTCTGAGGGTGGCACCGGAGCCGTTTTTGTTGACAATGTCGGCAAGCCGGAATTGATCCGTGCGTCCCTGACCCTGTTGTTGGCAAGCCTGGTGCTTTGTTCCTTTAAAGGTGTGCTTCTGGCAGCATTCCTCTTGCTGTTTGCCATTTTGCTGAAGTACTATTTTGAGCGGCGCCTCGGTGGCGTGACGGGCGATGTTCTCGGTGCTGCAACAGAGATTGTCGAAGTCCTCAGCCTGCTGCTGATTCTGATACTCTATTGAGGTGTTTATGAAAGCGACTCGCGTTCATCTACTGCGTCATGGCCAGGTCGAAGGCTTTGAAAAGAAACGCTATAACGGCCAAGATGATATTCCGCTGACGGATCTCGGTCGTCAGCAGTCGGCGCTCTTTGCCGGGCGTTTTCAGCATCAAAAACTGGCCGCCATTTACTCCAGTGATCTACGCCGCTGCCGGACAGCCGCAGACCAGATTGCCATTCTCCAGGCCGTTGATCCGGTCTACAAAGAAGAGTTACGCGAACTGCATATTGGTGACTGGGAAGGACAGACCTGGCAACAATTACAGAAGGAATACCCGGAACTCTGGCAGGCGCGGCTTGACGATATTGTCAACGTGGCCCCCCCGGCCGGGGAGAGTTTGCGTCAGATGGCGGAACGGGTGCGGCCGGTGGTGCGCGAGATTGTCGCTGCACACCCCGGCGGTGAGATCGTTATTGTCGCTCACGGCGGTGTCAACCGGGTCATCCTGCTTGACGCCGTGGGGACTCCCTTGGAGCGGCTGTTTCATATCGAACAGGATTACGGCTGCCATAACATTATCGATTACTTTACCGACGGTATCGCCGTCGTCAAAAAGCTTAATGGCTAGCAGTCTGTTGATGAGATGGTCTCCCCCGAGACCAACAGATTCCCGATGCGGAACTGTCGATCCTGCTGAATAATTCCTTCCCTCCCCCTTGAGGGGGGAGGGGAAAATCTCTTTACGAAAGTCCATCCCCCAAGGGAGGCGGAAGATGAAATCGATTCATGTCATTGGTGCCGGGATTGCCGGCCAGGAAGGCTTCACCCCGCAGGCGCTGGAGCTGATCAACCGAGCTGAACTGCTGCTGGGAGAAGAGCGGCTGCTGGCGCTGTTTCCCGACTTTCCCGGTGAGAAACTGACCATCGGTAATAATCTGGCCGAGGTGGTCTCCCGGCTGCAGGGCTGCGATTGCCCTGCCGTGGTTCTTGCTTCCGGCGATCCGCTGTTTTTCGGCATCGGCCGTTACCTGCTGCGTAACCTGCCGGAGGAACTGATCGAGTTTCTGCCCAACGTCACCTCGGTACAGTACGCCTTTGCCAAGATTCGCGAACCCTGGGATGACGCCGTGTTTGTCTCTGCCCACGGTCGGACCCTGAAGGATGCTGTCGACCGGATCGTGGCCAACGACAAGGCGGCGGTTTTGACTGATGAGGTCAATAATCCCGGTGCCATCGCCCGGGAAATGGTCAGCCGTCGCCGGGGCGGCTACAAGGCCTACCTCTGTGAGAATCTCGGTACCGACGAGGAGCGAATCCGTGTGACCGACATCAAGGGCTTGCTTGAGTTCGAGGCGGCACCGCTCAATGTGCTGCTGCTGATCAAAGAGTACGAGGATGACGCTCACCAGTACGTGCCGACCCTCGGCATCCCGGATGATGAGTTCGTCTCCGTCAAAAAACTGATCACCAAGGAGGAGGTGCGGGTTATCACCCTGGCCAAGCTGAAACTGCGCCATGACATGTGCCTCTGGGATGTCGGTGCCGGGTCCGGTTCCATCTGTATTGAGGCGGATCACTTACTGCCGAACGGCCGCATCTTCGCCATTGAACGCAACGAGGAGTGTCGCCAGTTCATCAAGGAAAACCTGCAGAAATTCAACACTCGCAACGTCTCACTGATTGAAGGGGTCGCTCCCGACTGCCTGGAAGAGTTGCCTGATCCCGATCGGGTTTTCATCGGCGGCAGTGGCGGCAAACTCTGGGAGATTCTCGATACCGTCGACCAGCGTCTGGCCACCGGCGGGCGGATTGTCCTCAACGCCATCACTCTCGATACCCTGACCGCCGCCAACGAATATTTCGGCAACGCCGGATACTCGATCGAGGTGGTCACGGTCAACATCGCCCGCACCCGGCCGCTTTCCGATTACAAGATGTTCGAGGCCTACAACCCGGTTTATATCCTCACCGCAGTTAAGGAATAAGCGGTGGTTGAAGCGCTACTCAAGGCCGGGCAGTTTTTCCTATTCCGGTTTGGTGGCCAACCGTGAATTCGACCGCCTCTACGACCCCAACCATCCAGTGCGCAACAACCTGGAAACCCTAGACAGTGTAGAAGTGGTACGCACCATCCGTGAGGCATTGAAAAAATGACCATCGAAGAACTGCTGCAACGCGATGAAGGTAAGACCCTTGAATTCAAACGCGATCTGTCATCACCACAGAGCCTGCTGAAAGCCCTGGTCGCCTTTGCCAATACCGCTGGTGGAAAAGTGATTGTCGGTGTCGACGATAAAACCCGTTTACCGACAGGAATCGACAACCCTCTCGATGAAGAAGAGCGTCTCTGCAATCTGATCGCTGATTCGATTAGTCCCCGCCTAGTGCCGAATATCGAAATGACGACCGTGGCCGGTAAAACCTTGCTTGTGGTTGAAGTATTCCTGAGCGGATCACGACCGCACTTCCTGAAGGCAGAAGGTCCGGAAAACGGCGTCTATGTGCGGCTCGGTTCCACCAATCGTCAGGCGGATCGTGAGCTGATTGCCGAGTTGCGCCGAACCGCTGAGGGCGTTGCCTTTGACGAGCTGCCCTTGCCCGATCTTTCGGCTGACGATCTGGATCTGACGGCGATCAAAGCCCTGTTTCACGATAAACGCGACCTTGGCGAGAACGACCTGTTCACCTTGAGACTTTTGACCAAGGAGCAGGGACGGCTCGTGCCGACCAAAGGAGCGATGTTGCTCTTCGGCAAAGAGCGAGAGAGATATTTCCCTGACGCTTGGGTGCAGTGCGGACGCTTTGTTGGCAAAGACAAGGCTGAAATCTTCGATCACATCGAACTGTACGATCATCTACCGCAGGCGGTAGACAGCATCATGTTGTTTCTGAAAAAGCACGCCATGCGCAGCGCTGACTTCTCCGAAGTCCGGCGTAAGGATGTCTGGAGTATCCCCCTCGGTATCCTGCGCGAAGCCGTCATCAATGCTCTGGTCCATGCCGATTATTCCCAGCGCGGCGCGCCCATCCGCATTGCCTTTTTCGATGACCGCATCGAAATCGAAAACCCCGGAATTCTTCTGCCGGGGATGACCATAGATGACATGCGGCAGGGCGTCTCCAAAATCCGTAATCATGTCATCGCCCGTATGTTCCGGGAATTGAACTTGATCGAGCAGTGGGGCAGCGGTGTGCGCCGCATATTCAGGGAAGCCGAAGAACAGGGTTTGCCCACACCGGAAATCCTTGAGGTTGGAATGCGTATGCGGTTTATCGTACCGCTGGCTGAACTACTTACTATTCA